>CAYGMA010000038.1:0-8761 GCA_964351045.1 uncultured Holosporaceae bacterium
GGAGCATGAAGGATGTTCAATCTTTATTTGACTCCCCGTCTCTCCCTTTGATGCTAAGCAACACCACATCAGGCTCTCACATGATTATTTCAAAACTAGAAGAAAATGGGAGGGAAACTAAACTTTTCGGAACGGCCAACCCTCATTGGAACAGCGGACAAAAATTTGGACCAGGCGGAATGGATGTCTTAAGAACAGCATTATTACTTGTTGGCGCATTCCCTGAAAACTGGGGCCCTTCATTTAAATTTTATCAATTCTCTAAAGAGCCTGACTCCAACTAACTCTTTTATCAGCTTGGAAACTTCTTAAAACGCTTTTTTGAAGACTAAGATAACCCCTTACACAAGAAACTTGAGTTAAAATAAAAGGGGTTTCTATTTGTCTACATATAAAGTTTATTATACGCCTGAATTAATTTTGATTTTGATGAAAACCCGGTCTTCAGCTTAATTTTTTTAAGGTGACCTTCAACAGTTCTAAGGGATATTTTTCTAATTTCAGCAGATTCTTTCATCGTGCAGCCAGAGCATATATCTCTAAGAATTTGCCCTTCTCTTTGTGTTATTTCTGCAAAATTATCATCAGAATCTTTTAGTAATACCTTTGAGTTATTTTCATTTTTTGTTTTTAAGTTAAGAGGTTTTTTCATATCTTTCCAAATGCTTTGATCCGTATAAGGAACAAAAGTTCCCTTATTTCTTTGAAATATATCTTTTTCAAAAAAGCACTTAAACTGGTGAAAAGTTTCTTCTAATTGCCCCATCAGCGCTAAATATTTTTCAGCACACAAATCTGAACTACGGTCACCAGCTAGGCCTATTATTTCTATGCTATCTTCATCATAAAAATAACGACTAATCCCTTTCCAAATATTCTTTTCATACAAGGCTGTATAAAGACTATCTTCTGGGTTTGGAAAATCACACCACGTATAATAGCTTGCTTTACCAGGCTCTAAACTTTTAGCCTCATTTCGAAAGGTACAATCTTCCCAGCGGAGTTTTTCCTGTCGAAATTTGACCCATTCTGGTTGACTGCAAATATAAACGATCCCTTTACCACGTATAAATCTCCTATATATAAAGAATGAAGAACCCGTATTATTAAAAAATGGGTGCATAAATTTATTAACATCATCCGTAATTTGTTGATTAAAGTTTAACATATCTAAGTTCTTAAGCATTTTTCTACACTCCTTAATAAATGCCCTAATGCGCAAATTTTTTTAAATCTAAATCAAAACTTGAAGGCATATCATGGAACGCCCCTTAAATATTACTGTTGATTCTCTGACGGTATTACTTTGGTTTTCTGCCGCCAAAAAGACACCTCGTTCAAAAGAGGTGCAAGCAATCAAAACAATTTTTAAGGATATATATTAAGTTTAAGAAGCTAAAAGTTCTAAATCAATATAGTAAAAATACGGGCCCCTCAAAACAGTCTTCGATATCTCATGTACTTCCTTTAAAACAGACAAACATCAGTAAAATTAGAGGAATTGATTTTCTTTAAAGATTTAAACTTGATTTAGACAGAAAACCCCCAAAGAATTATGCACAGGCAGCACTGTGTGAAATGGAAAAAGTTTATCAAGCAAATGTAAAAAATTGTGAGAAAGCCAGGGAGATATCCGCTGACTTTTTAAAAAATTTTAACCTGTCTGGAATGACGTATTACCGGATTTTCAACAACAATAAACTATTCCGTTTTTGTTCCTCAGAAAGGATTACAAAGATCTTTTTTGAAAAACAACTCTACAACGAAAACAACTATGACTATTCCCTTCTCAAGGAACGGGTAAGCCGATGCGCTTATTCACTTGATGTTGGAGAGCAAAAACCAGACATGCCAAAAGCAACTCACTCAATTAATATCTGGAATAGTTGCGGTATTTTTAAAAAATACAAAAACTTCATCGATATTTTGTATGTGGGAGGAGATCCCCATAACTATAGCCTATTTAATTTAGTCTACAATGATAAGCACTTACTCAATCACTTTTTTATCTACGTCAAATCCCATGCCATTCCATTGATTCAAAATGAAAATGTTTTAATCAGCCGTACGGAAAAAGTTTTAAATCATGAAATTGAAGAAGTTACTAAAATAAAAGAACTGAAGAAAAATTACATAGAGAGAACAAAGATAGATAGATATTTTATAAACATAAAAGGAAAAGACATCCCCCTATCCAACAGAGAATATCACTGTCTCCGCATGTCTCTCTCAGGAAAATCTTACAAAGAAATAGCCCTTGAGCTCGCATTAAGCCCAAGAACCGTTGAAAGCTATATCAATATTTGCAAAGTGAAAATTAATGTCGACTCAAAAATAGAACTCGCAAATTTATTAAAAAAATATTCGCTCGCATAAGTTAGAGCGCTCTCTCAGTGTTTTCTATATAGCTAAAGCCAGACACTAAAAAGAAAACGGATTCTTTACGGGTTCTTTTAAGCTGGAAAATTCAGCTTTTCCACACACCCTACGTCTAGCCCCTTCCTTTCTACGTCCTGTCTCCCTTCCTTCTATGCCCCGTCTCCCTCCTTCTACGTCCCGTCTCCCTCCTTCTATGCCCCGTCTCCCTCCTTCTACGTCCTGCACACCCCCCTCCTACGTCCCGTCTCCCTCCTTCTATGCCCCGTCTCCCTCCTTCTACGTCCCGCGTCTCCCCCCTCTACGTCCCGCGACTTGATCGCGGGAACCAGTAATCAATGGAACGTGAGCCCCTCCCCTTAAAAATTCCTTAGTATTTTTTACTTAGGTTAACGTCACTGATTTTTTTCTCATCAAAACCGCTTCATAGTTAACTTAACAATAACGGAGAAAAAAATGACTTTAAATAAATTAAAAAAACTGTCTTTACTTCTGGGCGTCGTTTTCGAAGCACACAGCTATACGGGAATCCCCATTGATAACTTGAGAGATCTTCAAGGAGAAATTCCACGTTTTCATAGGCCTAATGTGAATGAGATGATCCCATCCACCCAAGACTTAGGCCGTGTTGACAGAATAAGAGGAGCATTTAACTCTGCTTTTGAAAGAGATAATAGGCTTGTAGCCCTCTTGCACATCCATACTTTCAAGACAAGGTCTGATGATAACGAGTTCATCCAATCTCAAATTGAAGAGGACAAAGAAACTTATAGAAAAGCTCTCTATGGCAGAAAATCAACAAAACACGA
Organism: uncultured Holosporaceae bacterium; assembly: GCA_964351045.1. Lineage (GTDB taxonomy): Bacteria > Pseudomonadota > Alphaproteobacteria > UBA7879 > UBA7879 > UBA7879. Next base: position 3,186 of record CAYGMA010000038.1, read on the forward strand.
TTTTTTAAATCTTGGCGCAATAGGGAGAGAAGCTGCTTTAGATCCATCTAGTCTTGGGACTTTACCTGAAAGAGTTATGGAACAAATTCATGCAGAAGCTCGGGAAGGAAACATTGCTTCTTTATACAACCTAGGCCTTATTTATGCGCAGTACAATGATCCGACAGCAGTTACATACTTTAAGCTAACCGCCAAGGCAGGATTTGCACCAGCTCTAGTCGTGCTTGCGGATATCTTTAAAGGAGGCCTATTAAAAGAGGAAAAAAACCCCTTTCTAGCAGAAAAGTTGTATGAGATTTTTTACAAAATATTTCCAGAACATCCGCTAGCAGAGTATGCAGCTAATTTAGGAGAAGAAATCGCAAAAAAATATGATGAAAGAGAGTCTCGCATTTATGCACCAAGAATAAAAGTTGCTGGAGAAAGTGGGATAGAACAAGCTCAGTTCATCAGGGCTGCCGCTCACCATGTACGCTCGAGCGTCAAATACGATAAGAGAAAAGAAACTGCTCTAAAAATGATACCAACCGCAGTCTCTAGCGTTTTAAAACACGCTTAACTACCTCCCTCCCTACCTAACTCACCCTTCCTTGACCACAAGGAAGGGCTTTTTTTATCCAAAGAAAGAAATTCAACCGCTCTGCAGCACTTAAGTTCACCAGCACGGTCTGTTTCTCCCCATCTCACATCTACATGAGCCTTTACACGGAATTCATTTTTCTGTTGATTCTGCTAAAGAGATCTTCTACGCTTGTTAGTAAACGTGGAGGGAGGAAACCTTAATGAAATACATTTTTGCAATTGTTTTGATGGCGTCTTTTGTCTTGAAAGCTGGTGGGCCAGAGGAAAGAATGCGCCAGCAGGCAGAATTTGATAGACTTAAAAAAGAAACCAACGCGTTTTCTTATTTCCTTAAAAAGAAAGATGAAGATCAGTCGTTTGAAATGAAAAGGCTTTCTGAGGAATTAGATCTTATTATTGAAGAATTAGACGAGGATGAAAGCTTAGCTAACGCGGTTGCTTCTAGGGATGCCGCCAAGGTTAGGAGTGTAATAAAAAAATTAGCTCTAAGACTTAATGCACAAGAAGATGATGATGACGATGAGTTAGCAGAGTACCCTCAAGGGCTTGAATGGTTTGAAGAAGGAGTTCTAGCGTACTATACAAAACATTCAGCAGAACAAAGAATAAAGGGCAGAAAAACGACCAAAAATCGCCAAAAATCATATCATGAATCTCATCCTCTTCTTAGTGGCCCCTCTGTTAAGCGTTCTAAGCGTTCTAAGCCGGCAAAATCTTCTGCTAAACGGTATAGGGAAAGCCCGTTTTAGAAAAGAAGAACGCAGAAAAAAAGTAGTTCCGTTCACGGATAGATTTTATACAACACCATTTCAGCATTGTGTCTTCCCCAAAACCCCAAGATTTTGAACAAGTCAGGGGCTTTGGGCTATCCTATAATAAGACCCACGCGGAGAGGCTGTACAAAGGCCAGCCATTTTAATTTAAAACCCTGATCAAAAATTCTCTCAAGACGCAGCCATTGAAATTCAGTACACTATTCCTATAACAACCCATATGGATTTTTTGACTTTAAATTATCGCACTCATTTTTTAAAAACCCCACACGATCTCCAAGAAGCCATTCAAGCCCTTCAAAAAGAGATCTTCCTCGCGGTTGATACTGAGTTTATTCGACGCACCACCTATCATCCTCGATTTGCACTTCTGCAACTGGCCACTGCCACAGATAGCTACGTCATTGATCCACTTGAGCTGACAGATTTATCTCCTCTTAAACCCCTTCTATCAAATCCTAATATCCCAAAGGTTCTCCATTCCAGTCGGCAAGACATTGAGATTTTTAGGCACATTCTTCACATGATTCCCACCCCCTTAGTAGACACGCAAATTCTTGCAGAGTTTTGTGGGTTTGAAGAAAACATCAGTTTACAAAGTCTATGCCACACTTTTTTTGACGTAACGCTTTCTAAAAGTTTTCAAAAGTTGAATTGGCTCAAACGCCCTCTTCCAGCAAAAGCCCTCACCTATGCCTTGGAAGATGCCGAATATGTCTATCAATGCCACACAAAACTCAAAGAACAAGCTGGCCCAAAATATGCCTGGTTCCAAGAAGACATGCAGGCGTTAACCACCTCTGAGTTTTATGAAGAAACGCCCACAAAACTCTTGAGTAAGTTCAAGAAGAACACCCGATCCTTAAAAACCACACAACGAGAAACCCTAGCGCGCATTTTAAGTGTCCGTGACACATTAGCTCGTCAAATCAACTGTCTCACAAAAGACGTTTTATCAGATGATATCTGTTATGAACTCTGCAAAGATGAGAGCTCAAATGTGCAAGAACGTCTAGAAAAAATCCTATTAAATGAAAACGTGTCACCAAACGGGCAAAATGGGGGTCAAAACCCTCAAAAAACGCTCTCAAATGAGCAAAAAACGACCCAAAACATGCAAAAAAACGCCCTAAAAAACACTTTAAATGAGGCTTTTTCTGCCCCTATTTCTCTGGAAAACATCAGTAAAAACAATAGAGTAAACAAAGAATCAGCCGCTTCTTTGCAACAAACCATTCACACCATCGCAAAACAACACAATCTCAATCCAAACCTCCTCGCAAGATCCAGAGATATCAAGCACTTACTAACCAACCAGCCCTCTCGTCTCACTCAAGGCTGGCGCGGTGACTTGTTAAAAAATGTTTTGTAAGCGCCGAAAACTTGTTACCCTAAAGTTGATAAAAAAAATCTAACAGGAGAAAAAAAATCATGAAAACCAAACACTTAACCCTCATTCTTTTTGCCTCCCTTATCCTAACGCCTGCCCTCCACGCAAAAAAAGTTGTGTTACAATGCAGTGATTGGAAAAATCAGAAATACTATGCACAAGAACAAAGTCCGCTAATAGCCTTGTGTGAAGCCTATATAAAAGCGCTCTGTGATAAAATAAAAGTCAATTCCACTGGAACGTTAAACGGAAAACCAAACGGCCACGGCACTCTCTCTGCATTCATATACATGGTGAGCAAAAACCTCCCTGTAGAAAAAATAAAGGCATTAAGCCCTGAAAAAGCTCAGGAATTTTTTGACTTAATCTCAAAGATAGCTGTTCAACTAGCAACTTGTAAGAACGGCTGTAAAGTAGGTATTGACTGTCACATCAACTGTGAACATAAATCATCTGAAAGCCTTGTAGCAGCAAAAAACCTTCTTTCTTAAAAGGTTAGATCTTTTATACTATTAAACGCTCTCGTCTCACCCAAGGCTGGCGCGGTGACTTGTTAAAAAATGTTTTGTAAGCGCCGAAAACTTGTTACCCTAAAGTTGATAAAAAAAATCTAACAGGAGAAAAAAAATCATGAAAACCAAACACTTAACCCTCATTCTTTTTGCCTCCCTTATCCTAACGCCTGCCCTCCACGCAGAAAAAGTTGTGTTAAAATGCAGTAATTGGAAAAAATCACGATACTATGCACCAAACGGCACCACTCTCTCTAGAATAACTAATTGCGAAAACTATATACAGGCTCTCTGTGATAAAATACAAGTCAACGACACTGGTACACTTAACGATAATGTATACTGGACCATCGATGCCTTTGAATATATGAAGAATAAAAACCTCCCTGTAGAAAAAATAAAGGCATTAAGCGCAAAAAAAGCACAGGATTTTTTTGATTTAATAGAAAGTCTAAGATTAAATGAAAGAAATAAGTTTCGTGAAAATATTAAGATTTTATCCAAAGAAATCATTCCTCTAGAAGAAAAAATAGAGGAACTCCAGGAAAAACTTGAAAAACAGAAAGCAAAAAAAGCGCTGCTTGAAGAAAACGAAAAGAAAGCAAAGAATGCGCCTCAAGCATGGAAAAGCTGGTCTTGGTAAAAGGTGAGCGTTTTCTTTAAATTTAAAGCGCCTGAGCTCTCTTACTTAGGCGCTTTTTTCTTGCTCTTCTGAAGAAGCCCCGTTGGCCGTCATTTCTGGAGTTTCCGCTTTCACCCCAGATCCTGGAATCATTTTCAAAGCATTCATATAGGTATCCAGCAACGCTTCTTGCTCTTGAAAGTCATCCTGATCCATTTTTCGGATTTTAATGATTTGCCGCATGGTTTTACCATCATAGCCCACAGCTTTTGCTTCCCCATATGTATCCTTAATATCCTCAGAAATACTTGCTTTTTCTTCCTCTAAACGTTCAATGCGTTCAATAAAGGCCTTCAATTGATCGGCTGATACTGTATACATTTATGACTCCTTTTTTGATATCTGTTCCAATAATGTTTTTAAAATGGCATCACGCCCTTTTCCTGTTTTACCGCTTAAGGGCATCACCGTCTGCCCTGTGACGTCAGAAAGCTGCATCATTTTATCCATCACCTCTTCTTGAGGTAAAACATCGCATTTATTTAAGCCTATAATTTCTGTCTTTTTTTCCAAGTCACAACCATAGGCACTCAATTCATGACGAATGGTTTGATAGTCTTTCACTATGGTGTCAGAGCTTCCATCAACCAAATGCAATAAAACTTGGCACCGTTCAATGTGCCCTAAAAACCGCGTACCGAGCCCTATGCCTTCATGGGCTCCTTCGATAAGACCAGGAATATCAGCCATCACAAACTCATTGTAATTCACGCTCACAACCCCAAGCTGAGGATAAAGCGTTGTAAAAGGATAGTCAGCTACTTTTGGCTTTGCCCGCGTTACAGCCCTTAAAAAGGTTGATTTCCCTGCATTAGGAAGCCCAATAATTCCAACATCTGCCAGCAACTTCAATCGCAACCAAATCCATGAACTCTCTCCAGACTCACCTGGCGTTGACCGACGCGGCGCTTGCTGAACAGAGGATTTAAAATGAATATTACCTTTACCGCCCATTCCACCGTTCAAAAAGGTCACTTCTTGATCTGGTTGATCCAAATCCAGAAGAAGTGTTTTCTTATCATCTGCATAGACTTGTGTCCCAATAGGAACCTCTAAAATCAAGCTTTTCCCTGAACGCCCAGTCCGCTGACGCCCAGCACCACTTTGACCAGTCTCTGCTTTAAAATGCTGTTTGTACCGAAAATCAATCAACGTGTTCAAGTTAGGAACCGTTTTGAAAATAATATCACCTCCACGGCCCCCATCTCCCCCATCAGGGCCGCCAAATTCAATAAACTTTTCCCGGCGGAAGCTCACACAGCCACCGCCCCCATCTCCACTTTTTAGGAAAATTTTTGCTTCATCTAAAAATTGCATAAAAATATTGTACCACTCCAGGAGAAATAAATAAAAGAAAACACCCCTAAAGGCACCTTCTCTTTTTATGACGTCCCAGTAAATTTTAAATCTAATTTTTTTTCTATTTTCAATCCGAGCTCTTTTAAGTGCTCTTCCGATACCTGATTTGGTGCGCCCATTAAAAGATCTTCTGCTTTTTGGTTCATCGGGAACGCAATCACTTCTCTCAAGTTTGGTTCATCAGCCAGCAACATAATAATACGATCCAACCCTGGCGCACATCCACCATGCGGGGGTGCCCCAGCTTTTAAAGCATTCACCATACCTGGAAAGTTTTT
>CAYGMA010000039.1:0-8721 GCA_964351045.1 uncultured Holosporaceae bacterium
AAGCATTGTGTGCATGTAGTGTGAAGTTTTCTTTAAATTTTGGTTTTTGTTAAGTTTAGAAAGGGTGAGGTGACGATAGCGTCATGGCCCCACCTGATTCCATTTCGAACTCAGAAGTGAAACGTGACAGCGCCTATGGTACTGCGGCTTAAGTCGTGGGAGAGTCGGTCATTGCCTTTCCCTTTCTAACCTTGATTCCCTCTTTTTTATTTTTTCTTTCAATCATTCTATTGTTTTTCTCCTATAAATTCTTATCTATTCTATGTGTTGTTAGGCGTAGTATTAGAAAAAATGGAATAGCATGAAAACATTACGTAAATTCTTATTGTTGATTTCTTTGTGTGGCAGCTTGGTTCAGGCTAGTACGGAAAACGTGCGTATGCCACAAACCTATAAAACATCAATAGCTGCTTTGGCTAAAACTGAGAATCCGCAGGCCGCAGATAGAAAGACTTGTCAGTCTACGCATATCCTATTAAGTGATAAAAGCACCATTGATGCCGCGCTCAGCTATTCGGGTAAACGGGTGGCTGTTGTGAATTTTGCTAATGCCTATGCCCCAGGAGGCGCACAAGAAGGCTCATTGCGCATAGCAACGACGTTAGATGATGAGCTGCAAAAAATGGTTGATCAAGAGCAGTATCCTCTTTCTGGAGAAGAATTATTCATCAGTAAAAACGTGCGTATTCTTCAAGACGGTAACAGTGCAGTGCTTTGTTCAGAGAAAAAAACTAGTATTGATGTAATTTCTATTGCTGCAGTAGATCTTCGGGGTGGCCATATGGATGAAGCTACTTATAGAGATGTGATGAAGAAAAAGATTGAGGCTCAAATTCTGGCAGCAACGCTCCTAAAAGCAGAGGTGCTTGTGGCGGGCGCCTTTGGGTGTGGTATATTTGGGGGAGAGCCTCATGCTGTTGCTCAATTATATAAAGAAGCCATAGACCAGTATGGGTGTGAAATAAAAGAGGTTCATTTTGCAATTTACCGTGGTGGCCCAAATCTCGAAGCATTCCAAAAAGTGTTTGGAGGGTGGGAAGAGTGAAAAAATTTTTAAACGTGCAACGAGAAAGGTCAATATCTATGCTGTTGTTCAAGCCAGCTAATAGTGTGAGCTTCTTTTTAAAAGGAGTTGTTTTTTTAAGTTGCGTCGGGCTTTTTTTTAATTTTTTTGTTTCTGCGATGCCTCTTTCTCAAGAGGAAGTTAGCAAAATTTTTAATGAAGAAAGGACTAGTACACAGGTTCAAGGTTGTGCTCTTAAGCTATTTAATGTTGTTCCGTCCTTAGGAATGTTCGACATTTTCCCTGTGGTTAAAGAGCTTGAAAATGTTTCTTCTGACCGGCTAGAAAAAGTAACGACTGAGGTTGTTAAGTATTTAGAAACGAATGAATTGGACTGGTTGAAAACAATAGGGGACGAGGATGAGGAAGGAGAAGAAGAATCTGAGGAGTGTGTTGACGATCTTTTAAACTTGGAAACAACAGGAGATGAAGATGAAGACGAGGGCGAAGAAAGAGAGGCGAGAGAAGAATCTTGGGAGTGTGTTGACTATCTTTTAAATTTGATTTGGGTTTGTGATGCTGTGCCTTTAGAATTTAGAACAGAGGCGTTTTTTACATTTGTTATTGGTTTTCTTGATAAATTATACTTAGATAAAGATCGTGTGTGGGATGACTATCATATAGATCGGCGCACTCTAAAATCTTTTTCAAAAATTCCTAAAGGAAAACAAGAGAGTGTTCGTGCTGCGGCTTTTGAAATTTTAGAAGACATTCCTCAAGGAAAAAGAGAGACTAAGGCAGGTCCTTTTTTGATTGAGGCTTTAGGTGTTTTATATGGGGATTCTGATTCAAAAGGGGAGCAGTTGAAGCAACTTGTTTTAACCGACTTTTTACCTAAAATTCATGAAGACCAAAAACGTCTTCTTTATATTCCAAGAGTTCTTAGATTTCTTGGTTTGCAAGAAGAAGAAAATTATGACTTCATCGTGGGGCAATTATCTGAGCTTGTTAACGCATGTCCTGTGAATGCATGTCGTTGTTTAGATTTTTTGTTAGAAGAAGAGCGTAGTAAAGAAGAACGAGCAGATATTGGATACTTTGTTTCATTTTTAAAAGAAAGAGCAGATATTGATTGTTTTGGTACATTTTTAGAAAATTTTTTTGAGTGGAATTCTGATGAAGAGAGCATTTCTATGGATGAAATTCAGTACATAGGGTCTTTTCCCGTGGGGAAGAGAAAAGAAGTTGTTGATGCACTTAGCCGTCTATTAAAGCTCTTGAAAATGAAGACTGAAACTAAATGGGACTTCTCTCAGGCTTTAAGCAAGCTTTGGAAATCTCTTGAGCCTCAAAAAGGATCGTTTGAATGGCATGAATTGGTTGCGAGGATTATTGAGAGTGCTTTAAAAAAAATGCCCCAGGGAGCAGAGATGGAATTTATTTCTATGGATTCTAAGGAAATTGACCTTGAAGACGTGCAAGATGCTTTTGAAATTTGGTGGAAATTTTTGGCGTCTAACATACTCGAAGACCCGATTGATTTTTTACGAATAATCGGGGGGTTTTCAAAAGAGCAGCGAGATATATTCCCTCAGTTTTTAAGTAGAAAGGAGACGACATATTTTTCTGGGGCTATGAACTCAATTTATGATTGTGATCTAGAGATTAAAAAAAAGAAAAGAGAGGGATTTTGTACTCTTTTCAGGAAAGAATTGAATGCTTTTAAACGCCGGAAATGGATGAGAAAACACATGCCGCTCATGATGTCTTTAGGAGATGTTTTTTGGTCTTTTATTCGATGGGAGAAAGTGAAGGAAGATAGCCTATACACTATGTTAGAGAGGGTTTATCAAGAAACTAGGTCTTTAGAGTAGAGAGAGTTTATGAAAAAAACTGAAGAGGTTGGCTAGCTTTTTCTGCAGGAGCTAGAAAAGGAAGCGCTTGATTTTATCCCTCATTTGAGGGATTTTTTATGTATGAAATACATTTCTCTGCAACACGGTGTTGATGTTATCAAACGAAAGGCGCAAACCCTTTCAATGGCGCCAGGTGTGTATCGTATGCTTTCTGAAGCGCGAGAGGTTTTGTATGTGGGAAAAGCAAAGCATCTTAAGAATCGGGTGCTCAGTTATACGCAGCCAGCTCAGTTGCCGGTCCGTTTAAAACGGATGATTTCTTTAACGCGAAATATGGAATTTATTCTTACAAAAAGTGAGGAAGAGGCGCTTCTTTTAGAGGCGCAGTTGATAAAAAAGCTGAAGCCGCGGTTTAATGTTCTTTTAAGAGATGATAAATCTTTTCCATATATTTTGATGACAAACCATTCAGAAGCACCTCAGTTGGTGAAATATAGAGGGAAGCCTCAGCTTTCTCAAGGGGAGTATTTTGGGCCCTTTGCTTCTACGCGGGCACTGGATGAAACAATGGATACATTGAGTCGTTTGTTTCGCTTGCGCACGTGTTCAGACGCTGTCTATAAAAACCGGACACGTCCGTGTTTGCAATATCATATTAAACGCTGTTCTGCGCCGTGTGTGGGGTGTATTTCTCAAGAGGAATATGCCCAAAACATTCGACACACCCGAGACTTTTTAATGGGAAAGACCCGCTCTTTACAGGCTGATCTTGAAAAAGAAATGATGCGCGCTAGTGCGCAAGAACAATTTGAAAAAGCAGCGGTTTACCGGGATCGAATTCGATCTATGGATCAAATTCAACAGCGTTCTCCAGAGATGTTGTCGTCTTTGGTGTCGGCTGATTTTTTCGCGCTTTTTCAGAAAGAGGGGCACAGCTGTGTTCAGGTGTTTTTTTATCGGCATGGAACATCTTACGGGAATCGAGCCTATTTTCCAAAACATGATAAAGATCAAAAAGGGGCAGAGCTTCTCGGGAGTTTTGTTGCGCAATTTTACCAATCAAAGTCTATTCCCAAAGCCGTTTATTTGAGTGAGTCTGTGTCTGATATTGCTTTGTTGGAGCGTGCCTTGCAAACGCTTTCTGATGAAAAAATAAGTGTGAAGGTGCCTAAAAAAGGGGCGGCGGAAAAGGTGATGCAGCAGGCAGTTTTAAATGCCCAGCAAGCACTTGAGCGCCATCAGCTTGAGCAGATGTCTACACAAAAGATGTTGGAGCAAGTGAGAGATTACTTTTCTCTTTCTGAGAAAATTCAGCGCATTGAAATTTATGATAATAGCCATCTTCACGGAACGAATGCGTATGGAACCATGGTTGTTTCTGGGCCAGAAGGGTTTGATAAAAAAGCTTACCGTCAATTTAAAATAAAGGGAGAAAGTGGCAGAAAAGGCGATGACTATGGCATGATGCGAGAAGTTTTTCAGCGGCGTTTTCGAGAGACAAGCCAAAAAGATATGCCCCAACTTATTTTTATTGATGGCGGAAAAGGCCAGCTTTCTGTTGCTTTGGAGGTTCTGAATTCTTTGTCTCTTCAAACCCTTTGTATTGGGGTGGCAAAAGGAGAGGAGCGTAATGCAGGGCGTGAAACGCTTTACTTTTCTGATGGATCTCAAAAATCAGTGGAACAAGATCATCCCGTTACTTTTTATATTCAACGACTGCGAGACGAGGCGCATCGTTTTGCTATTGGAACACATCGAAAAGGGCGTTCGAAAAAAATGCTGCATTCAGAATTGCAGGATATTCCAGGCATTGGGCCTAAACGTAAAAAAGCCCTGATGACCTATTTTGGGGGGATGGAAGGCCTTAAAAGCGCTTCTGTTGAAACATATAAGAAAGTGCCAGGAATTAGCCCTAAATTGGCTCAGCAGTTATATCGCTACTTTCAGGGAGAGTAGTTTTTTCTTACTTAAGAACACGAAAGAAACCCAGAGATAAGAGCGGACGGTTGGTTTTGAAAATCCTGAGTCCAAGGCCCTCTAGCCTTTTTTCTGGCAAGTAAGCACACTCAAGGCCTAGGTATTCTTTTTCATTTATGTGACACAAGAAAATAATGATGTGGCCATCTTCTTTTTTTCCACGAAGCATAAAACGCCAGTTGATGAGGTCGCCAGGTTGTAACTCTTTGAAAGAGGTTAAAATTTTGAGCGTTTTATTACCTAGAGTTGCTTGAGGTTGATGTTTGTTTTTTTCATAAAAATCAGCATAGTCTTTTGTTGTGAAATGCTGTGAAAATCCATAAATCCATTGAATAAAGCCGGCACAATCTGTGGGTCTGAACGTGCTTTTTTGAATGCTGGCGCTTAATATGTAGCCCCCATTTAAAATGCAGGCGCACTTTTCTGTAGAAGAGTAAAAAGAAAGGCCATTGAGCCTATTGGGTGCTGCGTCAGGGAGGTAGGCTTTGTAAATAAGGGGGAGCGAGGAAAGCTCTATCATGGTGTTGCAGGCGCAGGCAAGATAGTAAAGAGCGAATTTTTTATCAGTGACATCAATGTTTAGAATATCTTGTTTAAAAAGATCGTCTGTAACCCATGTGGTAGCTGTTTTGATCCATTCTCTTGCGCGGTGGAGAGTTTTGTTTGTGATGAGAAACTTGAGAGCACACTTTTGAGAGCATGGCAGTATTTTGAAGTCAGTGTGCTCTAGCGTTTCTTCAAGAAGGTGTTTATCTGTCTTCAGGAGATGCACTGCTTTTTCTAGTAAGGCTTGTGTGATGGGTTTGGAGATAGCTTTATAAAGATGAGTGATTTCAATCTCGTTGGCTTGATGCACATAGGCCCGGGCCTTTAGCCCTTTTTGGACTTCTTCTGGAAGAGTGGTTGGGTCAAGGTAGTTTGAAATATTTAATGCTTCAAAGCCAATGGTTCTTGTCATCTTAGTGGTGTCATGCATCCTTTTCTGAAGGAAATTATAAGATAAATTGAAGCTAAACTATACGAAAAAAACGAAAAATGTCTAGTGAAACTGTGCTTTTTTAAAGCTCAAAAGAAGCTTTTTTTTCATTTGATAAGCGACTTATTCTTCCATTTTTCTTTAGGAGAGGGGCGCTTAATGAACGGAAGGAAGAGGGTGATTTTTCACTTTCTGATTCTTGAGAAAGTCTTAGACTGCTTAAAATGCTAGCTAGTTCGTCATTTTCTTCATCATCAGATTCATTTACGCTTTCAGAAGACGTGTCCATCGCTTGATGTTCCTTAATGGGAGAAAGAGGAGGCACAGCGTGGGCAGAGGTAGAAAAAAAAGAAGAAGGGGCTAAGGAAACAGGTGTTGTAGGTGGGTGTCCTTGGGTTGAGGAAGAGACGCCAGAGTCGACTCTGGAAACGCATGAAGTAGAAGAAGAGAAAAGATCTTTATCAAAAAAAGGAGAAGGTGATTTTTTTGTGGGAAGAATGTCTTGCTCATTTGCATGCCCTCTGTGAGTTGTTTTTCCAGACGGCATTACTTCGTAATCGTCAACAGCAAGACATGAGAAAGAAAAAGCAATTATCAATAATGTATAAAATTTCATTTTAACTAGTATTTATTTTTAAATACTAATATTTATTTAATATTTAATTGTCAATTATTTATTAAATAGTTTTGAGCGCTTGAGTTTGAAAGGGTAGAGAAAGGTAGTGAGCAATAAACCTGTTGGTTATGCTTGTAGGTATGATGTGTTCATCAATGAGATGAGAAGGGGGGGCGAGTTATGAGAGGGATGGATTTTACTAAAAAAGGGAAATGATTTTCTGGCCTTTGCTTTTTTGCTCGAAAATTACGCCAACAAAAGAGCATGGAGGAACGGGTTGTTTTTTATATGTTAGTTTGGCTGAGGTTTCTAGAATGCTAGCCGTGCTTGGTAGTTTTTCAGAAAAACGCTCAAGATATTTTTCTTTTTTCTCTTGTTTTTCTTCTTCTGTTTCTTCTCCTTCTTCAATGCTCTTAGCCCGGAACATGACGAATCTTTGAGCGAGCTCTGCAGGAGAGTGGTTGTTTTTAATAAGGATTTGGCCGTTTTCTGTTACGTCAAGAAGATCACTTGTGAAGAAGTTTTCTTGGATGTTTAGTTTTTCTTTTAAAAATAAGTTTATATTTTTTATGATTTCTTTTGTTTTTTCTGCACTGCATGCGTGCTTACTACATTCAGATAGAGTTAATAAACCTAAGATCAGAGCAAAAATACGTGCAAATGGCTTGTTCACAGAAACCCTATTAACTTTTGTTTACTGTAAAATAGAAAAAGAACCCTGTCGAATGGAAAATTTAGGGGAGGAAGTTTTTTGGAAATAGAGCAAGCCTTACGATGTGTGCTTGAATGTCTTCTTGAAGTTGGTATACTTCCTCCATGACTGAGCTTTTTAATAAAGAAACACCTTCTAAAAAACAATATACCGCTGGGGATATCCAAATTCTTGAAGGATTGGAGCCAGTTCGCCATCGCCCAGGAATGTATATTGGGGGGACAGATGAGCGTGCGCTGCACCATTTAGCGGCTGAAATTATTGATAACTCTATGGATGAAGCGGTGGCTGGATATGCCTCTGTTATTAAGGTTCATTTAGGGCAAAATAATGTGTTGTCTGTTCAAGATAATGGCCGTGGGATTCCCATTGATCCGCACCCAAAATATCCAGATTTATCGGCCTTGCAGGTTATTTTAACTACGCTTCATGCGGGAGGTAAGTTTAAAGAAGGCGCTTATCAAACAGCTGGCGGATTGCATGGTGTGGGGCTTTCAGTGGTGAATGCGCTTGCGGATGATTTGCGTGTTGAAGTGGTGCGAGATGGGCAGTCTGTTTTTCAGGACTATGCTAAAGGGGTGCCAAAAACGGCTTTAGGGCCCATAGAAGGGACGCGCCCTTTTCCGAAAGGAACGCGTATTACATTTCATCCAGATTTTGAGATTTTTGAACCTGGGTGCTCTTTTAAACCAGCTAAGCTTTTAAAGTTTTTGCATGCAAAAGCCTATCTGTTTAAAGGGGTTAAGATTTATTGGTCATGTGATGCAGATTTGGTTGAGGGGGCAGAGCTTCCAGCTGAAGAGCTTATCCATTATCCCAACGGATTGGTGGATTATTTAGAGAAAAAGCTAGCAGGGCATGAGCGTATTTTAGAGAAAACTTTTTCTGGACAAGTTGTGTTTCCTCAAGATGAAGGAACATTGGAATGGGCTCTTGATTGGTGCTCAGGAGAAGAAGAAACGTTTACAAGTTTTTGTAACACGATTCCAACACCTCAAGGTGGAACACATGAATCTGCTTTTCGAGGTGTCTTTACCAAGGCGTTGAAATCTTTTGGTGAGATGGTTAAGAACAAAAAAGCCTCTAAAATAACCACAGATGACGTTTTCAGTCATAGCTACGTTATTCTATCAATCTTTATCAAAGATCCGCAGTTTCAGGGGCAAACGAAAGAAAAATTAACGTCGAGCAAAGTAACTCGCTTCGTGGAGCAAAACCTCCGGGATTATTTGGATCACTGGTTTGCAGGGCATGTTGCTCAGTCGCAGAAAATTCTTGAAATTAGCATTCAAAATCATGAGGAGCGACAGCGTTTAAAGGCGCTTAAAGAGACAGAGCGGAAATCGGCAACACAGCGCTTGAGGCTTCCTGGAAAACTTGTGGATTGTAGTAATAAATCATCAGAGGGAAGCGAGCTGTTTTTGGTGGAAGGGAACTCTGCTGGAGGAACGGCTAAGCGCGCACGCGATCGCAGGTTTCAGGCAATCCTGCCTTTGCGTGGAAAGATCTTAAATGTTGTGAGTGCTACGTTAGATAAAATGCTGGCCAACCAAGAAATTAAAGATCTCGTTCAAGCGCTGG
>CAYGMA010000040.1:0-8600 GCA_964351045.1 uncultured Holosporaceae bacterium
AACCTGCGCATGGCGATACCAAAAACCGCTGCCTTACCGCTTGGCTACACCCCAAGAATTTAACAAAATGTAATCAGAATGCCCTTAAAAAGCAAGGTATTTTTTAAATAAAGAAAACTCTGAATCTTAAAATAAAGGACGCCTCACGCAAACCCAACACGATCACTCAGCTTGTAAGGCTCTACATTAAGAGCGCTATAGGCTTTTTCCCAAAGTTCATGGGGCGGGGTTTCAAAAACCAGTTGGCTTTCTGCAGGCATGGAAATCCAATCTCCAGCCTTTATCTCTTGTTCAAGTTGCCCTGTAGACCAACCCGCATATCCAATTGCAACAATCATATTTTTAGAAGACCTATCCTTTGTATCAGACATCCCTTTAAAATACTGCAAGCTTGTCGAAAGCGAAATATCTTCTGTAATAGAAGCTTCTTCAGAAAAATGCTGTTCTAATAAAGGTTCATGCAAAATAAACCCTCTATTCACGTCAACAGGCCCTCCAAAGTAAACCATTTTATCCGCATGTTCTGGAGGGCTTTTAAGATCCAATTGTGCCATCAATTCCATAAATGTAACTGTTTCTAAAGGCCGATTAACCATAACCCCTAAAGCCCCCTCTGAATCATGTGTACAAACAAAAATCACAGAAGACCCAAAAACATCGTCCTTAATATGAGGGGAGGCCAAAAGAAGATGTCCTTTTAAAGAGGGAGAAAAAGACGGTTGTTTTAGTTTATCTCTCATGCTTTTCCAGATGCTGATGGTGGAGCCAGGCGGGATCGAACCGCCGACCTCTACAATGCCATTGTAGCGCTCTCCCAGCTGAGCTATGGCCCCATAAAATGGTTAAAAGTAACATAGCAGTATTTTAGCCTAGCGCAAGACAAATCTATTTTCGAAAAAAATCAGAATCCCTCTTTTTATTAGAAATAATTTTCAGTTTCTAATTTTATTATAAACAAACTTCTCTCATAATTTTTAGCAACTTAAAGTATAGGGGGGCTCTAATTTTTGACTAAATTCCTTAAAGATTATAACCGAAGTGTTGCCCCCAAAATCGCTCAAGAAGTGCAATGGTTTTTAAAACAATATGGGATAACTTATTTTTCCTACCAACGCTTTCATGAAGATGGACGCCATCTCAGTATTTTTAGCTCCTTAGAATGGAGTGACTTTTATCTAGAAAAGCTTAATGAAGACAGCCCAGCTTTTATTGAGATCGCCCAAAACCTTGATCCTTATGAATTCAACCCTCGACTGTGGCCCACAAAATGCTCTGACCCTGTCGTCAATGCATTGCACCAATACAACCTATGGAATGGTATTTGTTTTTATAAAAAGTGCCCAGAGGGATGCGAAGCCTGGGAGTTCGCAGCAGACAGAGAATCCACTCATCTTTTAAATTTTTACTTAGAGAATAAACCTCTTCTCATTCAGTTTATTTCCTATATTAAGCCGAGAATTCAAAAATACCTTTACCCAGAGGATGAAAAAATTTATGCCCATTTTTCAAATACAGACTCTCCTAACCAATCTATTTGGCAAGAAGCAGCTACGCCAATTTACTGTATTGGGAAACAGGGTCCTGTTCAATTTAGCTTACAAGAAAGTCGCTGCATCCGTGAACTTAAACATGGGCATTCAGCAAAAGATGTTGCAGATACACTCGGTCTCAAGCAAAAAACTGTGGAAGAATACCTCAGCAATGCTCGAAAAAAGCTAGGTGTACACAAAAACATCCAGATTCTCAGCCTGTTAAATGGCTCTTTAACATAAAAAAAGCTGCAGTTATTAGCTGCAGCTTTTCATACTAAGCGTGTTGGTCGACGAGGCTTACATGCCCATGCCGCCCATACCACCCATACCGCCCATGTCTGGCATAGCTGGCTTGTTTTCTTCTGGCTTATCTGCAACCATAGCTTCTGTTGTAATCATCAACCCAGCTACAGACGCAGCATCTTGAAGCGCTGTTCTCACAACTTTTGTTGGATCAATCACGCCAAACTTAAACATGTCCCCATATTCATTGGTTTGTGCATTAAATCCAAAAGCGCTATCTGAGCTTTCCAAGATTTTTCCAACAACGATAGATCCATCGTTGCCCGCATTTTCAGCGATTTGGCGTGTTGGTGCTTGAATTGCACGACGGACAATATCAATCCCAACCCGTTGGTCATCATTGTCATACTTCAATCCACTGAAGAGTTTATGCGCATGAAGCAGAGCAGATCCCCCACCAGAAACAATTCCCTCTTCAACAGCTGCACGTGTTGCATGCATTGCATCTTCAACTCGGTCCTTACGTTCCTTCACTTCAACTTCAGTCGCTCCACCAACGCGGATAACAGCTACACCACCTGAAAGTTTTGCAAGGCGTTCTTGAAGTTTTTCACGATCATAATCAGAAGAGCTTTCTTCAATCTGACCACGAATTTCTGAACAACGCGCTTCGATAGCTGATTTATCACCCGCGCCATCTACAAAGGTTGTGTTTTCTTTGTTAATGGTCACGCGTTTAGCTGTTCCAAGCATATCAACAGAGATGTTTTCAAGCTTCTGACCTGTTTCTTCACTTACAACAGCTCCACCTGTCAAGATAGCCATGTCTTCAAGCATTGCTTTGCGACGATCACCAAAACCAGGCGCTTTCACAGCACATACTTTCAATCCGCCACGTAGCTTGTTCACAACCAATGTTGCCAACGCTTCACCTTCAACATCTTCTGCAACAATCAACAAAGACCGGCCTGATTGCGCAACGCTTTCAAGAACTGGAAGCATAGGCTGCAAGCTAGAGATTTTCTTATCGTGAAGAAGAATGAACGGGTTTTCCAATTCACAAATCATTTTCTCAGTGTTGCTTGCAAAGTATGGGCTGATATATCCACGATCAAATTGCATTCCTTCAACCACTTCAAGTTCAGTCTCAAGAGATTTTGCTTCTTCAACAGTGATAACACCTTCTTTTCCAACTTTTTCCATGGCTTTAGCAATCATTTCACCAATTTCTTTTTCTCCATTGGCAGAAATGGTTGCAACTTGAGCAATTTCAGCATCTGTTACGTGTTTTGATCTTTTCTTGATATCTTCAACAACTGCTGTTGTTGCCATATCAATACCACGTTTAAGATCCATAGGGTTCATATCAGCAGCAACAGCCTTAAGACCTTCACGCACAATCGCTTGAGCCAAAACAGTTGCCGTTGTTGTTCCGTCTCCGGCAAGATCATTTGTCTTGCTAGCAACTTCACGCAACATTTGGGCGCCCATGTTTTCAAATTTATCTTCTAGAGTAATTTCTTTTGCAACAGACACACCATCTTTTGTGATACGTGGCGCACCAAAAGATTTATCTAAAATAACGTTACGTCCTTTTGGACCTAATGTTACCTTTACAGCGTTCGCAAGGGTATCAAGCCCCTTAAGCATTTTAGCGCGTGCATCTGTGGAAAATTTAACTTCTTTTGCAGACATAGTGTTCTCCTTCTTAGTTTCTTAAATTATTCAACGATTCCAAAGATGTCAGATTCTTTCATGATTAAAAGCTCTTCATCTCCAACTTTAACTTCTGTTCCAGACCATTTTCCGAAAATAACGCGGTCTCCTTTTTTCACAGATAAAGGCATCAATTTTCCAGCGTCATCACGGGCACCTTCACCAACAGAAACGACTTCTCCTTCAATGGGTTTTTCTTTTGCTGTATCTGGAATAATAATTCCACCAGCTGTTTTTGATTCTTGCTCCATACGGCGAACAAGCACACGATCATGTAGGGGTTTAAAAGTCATTGTCACCTCACTTAAAATTAATTGGTTTTTAAAAATTAGCACTCTATTGCGCTAGTTGCTAACACTCTTACCAGAGGAAAGAAGGCTCTGTCAAGGAAATATGTTAAAAATGAGCCGTGGGTTTAGTGCGAAAAACTAAGGCAGTAGTTTCAAGAAATTTCTCATGATACCTTTATTTCAAAATCTTGAGCCAAAATATGTTGATAAGGATTTTGGTTTTTCCAGTAATCCACCACTCCACTCAAATCGGCTGCTTGCAACCCATAAAAATTCCCCACATAACGCTCTACAAACACACCTTTCTGGTTTCCGTCTTCCGAAACCAACTGACCAACCATAAAGAAAGATCCATTAACGTGGCCACTCCATAGCTTGTTAGGAGAAAATTCAAATCCCGAGAGAACTAAAGAAACTTGTTCATCTTCAGCAAAGGGGACTTCTCTTGCTTCGTCTTCAGCAACTATGCTCTCATAGTCCATTAAAGCATCAATAGAGAGGAACACAAAGTCCACACACTCTCTTTTTTCTTCTTCGCTCCATTGTGCAAAAGGTCTTAGAGTTGCAGAAAAAACCGGTAAAACAAAACATAAAATAAAAAAAACCAAACAAAGACGCATACAAAAAATCCTTTTAAAACAAACATATTTTATAAAAAAGCAACCCACTAAAAAAGCTGCATTTCAACGTTAAAAGAAAAAAACGGAAAAGAAAGAAGTTGGCTCCCCGGGCCGGACTCGAACCAGCGACCCAGTGGTTAACAGCCACTTGCTCTACCAACTGAGCTACCGGGGACCATCTGTTCGCATTTTTTATCAGAAGTAAAATTAAATTACCAGAAAAAAATGATGGAGGCCGGAACCGGAATCGAACCGGTCTACGAGGATTTGCAGTCCTCTGCATAACCACTCTGCCATCCGGCCACACCCCTATGTTCCTACCGCACCTTCTGTGTCTAGGTCAAGTTTTTGTTGTGAAAAAATTCCTTCCTCCTTTAGGCCCCTTATTGAGATATGCCCCGCTCTATTCCACTGTGCTCTTTTTTCTCTACGCCCTGGGGCTTGACCCCAGGGTCCAGTTAAACAAAGCGCGCAGCTCAACTGATCGTAAAAAAAGAGGCTTACGCCCCATTAATAACTGGACTCCGCGATCAAGTCGCGGAGCGTAGGGAGGGGAGGCCTTTCAATCTAATATTCTAAAAAACTTTTTACATTTCTAAAAAAATAAGAGAAACTAAATCACATGAGGCACTGTCACACTTCTTCTTCCCCTTTTTCAATCACCGTTTATTGCGGTGCTGCGAATAAATGTCATCAAAAATATAAAGATGCAGCCCATGAATTAGGCACATTTATTGGGAAAAACGGATGGTCTTTATACTTTGGGGCAGGCAAAGAAGGTCTTATGGGTATCGTTTCACAATCCTGTCTTAAAGCAGGCGGGGAAGCCCATGGCATTGGATTTAAGAACGATTTTATCAACAAAACTGAGCGCCCTGCTCACAACTTAACAACCCTTTCCATTGAAAAAACCATTCATGACAGGAAGAAAAAACTCCATACCTCCAGCGATTTAATTGTTGTTCTCCCTGGTGGCGTTGGCACGCTGGATGAACTCATGGAAGCACTCACCTGGCAATACCTGGGCCTTATTACAATGCCTATTTTAATTGTAAATATTGCAGGCTATTGGGATTTCTTAGACAAACTTTTAAAACACATCAACAAAGAACATTTTTTAAAAGACATAACCCGGTTTCATTACCAGGTCACCCCATCTCTAGAAAAAGCAAAAGCCATGATTGAACACCATGCTCTTCAATACACCTCCCATCCATGACACTTGAATGGCTCATTTTTAGCGTAGCCATCGCTGGCCTCTTTTTCCTAGACCTTTTCTTTCTTCGGCAAAAGCACATTTCAAAAAAGCGCTCTTTGGGGCAACTTTTTATCATTTTACTCGTTGTTTTCTCTCTGTTTTTTCTTTTACTAATTAGACACTCTCAACAACACGCCTTGGATTTCTTCACGGCCTATGCCTTAGAACTCTCCTTAAGCATTGATAATGTATTCATCTTTTTTATTCTCTTTAAATCACTCAATATTCCTCTTATTCACCAAAAAAGAATTTTGGTCTGGGGGATTATCAGCGCCTTAATTCTACGGTGCCTTTTCATTTTCTTAGGACTTCTTCTTCTAAAACATGTTTGGTGGATCGTTTATATTTTTGGAAGCATCCTTCTTTATGGAGGATACAAAATGCTCACAGAAACTCTTGAACAAGAGTCTAAAACCCTCCAAAATCGTCTAGCCCTATTAAAAAAATTTATCCCTTTTACTACTCAAACACAGAACGGCGCTTTTTTTATCCGCGAAAATGGAACCTTAAAAGCAACCATTTATTTCATTGCATTACTCGCCATAGAAGGAACAGATATCGTTTTTGCCATCGATTCTATTCCCGCCGTTTTATCCATTACACAGAATTCTTTTATTGTTATCAGCTCCAATATTTTAGCAATCTTAGGATTAAGATCTCTTTATGTCCTCGTCGCAACACTTTTAGAACGCATACGGTATTTGCACTACAGTTTAGCTATCATCCTAATTTTTGTTGGAATTAAATCTGTGTTAACCCACACATGGCATCCCCCCACATGGGTGTCACTGGGTGTGATTGGAGTTTCTCTACTTGGAGGAATTGCGTTTTCTTTATTAAAAAAGAAAGCCTAAAGAGGCTCCCACGTTTGGGATTTTAAAGACCGTTCTGCTGCCAAAATAATCCTCAAAATATCCTGCGCATCAGTCCCTGAGCTTTGGTTTATTTCTGGCGTTTGCATCGCTTCCATAAATGCTTTTAATTCACATTTCAAAGGCTCCTGATCTGTAAGCGGGCACGGCTCCACAGGCCCAGGATGAATCACAGGACCTCCTTTTTCTTGCCGTACCGTGCTATGAAAGCGCATAACTTTTTCAGCCCAAGAACGTGTGTCATCAAATTCCAAAAATCCATTAGGTCCATACACCATCAATTTTTGATCTTTCACAGGGCTATAACGAGAGAAATAAAGGTGCGCATTTTGGCTATTCCCAAAATCCAAATCAAGCGTGGCAAAATCTCCAATGCCAGGTTCCACATAAGCCTGTTCATGAGCACTCACCCGTTCAGGCAATCGATTAAAGAGTCCTAAAACCATCGATAAATCATGGGGCGCCAAATCCCACAAGGCACTTTCTCCTGGGAAAAAGCGCCCTAAATTTGCCCGCCGTGTCGACACATGTTGAATCTGTCCAATATCCCCTGCAAGGCACTTCTTTTGAACCATTAAATACCCTGGGTGATATCTCAAAATATGCCCGACCATCAGCACCTTATTTTGCCGCTTCGCAAGAGCACACAACTCCTGGTTTTCTTCCAATTGTTGAACCAATGGCTTTTCTACAAAAACATGCTTTCCTGCTTCTAAACAAGCGCGTGCTAAGGCATAATGCGTTGCTGTAGGCGTTGCGATTGCAACCCCTGTAATTTTTGGATCTGCCAGTATAGCCTCAAAAGATAAAATGGGTGCAGAAAACTGAGCAGACAGATCTTGCGTTTGAGCACACTGATCTCGGTTTTCACACAGAGCCGCTAACGCTCCTAACTCCCCAAGAGATCGGGCTATGTTCTTCCCCCAATTTCCACATCCAACGAGGGCTATTTGCTTAGAATACATCATAGGCTAGTAATACGTGATCCCAGCTCTAGATGCAGCAAAAATTTTGTGTACGTGCATTACAGGAGAATGCCCTCTATTACACATCAAAGTTGAATGCCTTCTATTTTCTGGTACGCTGGTTTTACAAGTTAAGTGAACCATGCAACAACAGAATAGATCCATTTCCGTATCACCATCTCAAGCGCGAGACCTCATCACTCAACAGTTTCCTCAATGGAAAGCGCTGCCTATAAAGCCTGTTCCTGAGCAAGGCTGGGACAACCAGACCTTTCGCCTTGGAGAGGCCCTTCTTATCCGTTTTCCCAAAGGAGAAATTTACGCGCAGAATATTAAAAAAGAATACGACTGGCTTCCTAAATTAGCCCCTTTTCTTCCCCTGAAAATCCCTCAACCCTTAGCCATTGGCCGCCCAGGATATGGTTACCCTTGGTGCTGGTCTGTGTATCGATGGATTCGTGGAAGCACCCTGTTTTCAACGCCCCCAAAAAATCTCGAATCCCTTGTCACTCCTCTTACTGGCTTCCTAAAAGCCCTTCATGGCATCAGCTCTACAGGCGGTCCTCAACCTGAACCTCATGAGTTTGCTCACCCCAATGGGCTACACACCTATGATGCCCAAACCAGACTTTCTCTCGACCGTCTCAAAAATAAAATTGATACTTCCCTTGCTCTTTCTCTGTGGGAAGAAGCGCTTGAAACTGAATGGACCTCTCCCTCTGTCTGGGTTCATGGAGATATCAGCGCTGGAAACCTCCTCGTTGAAAATAACCGTTTAACCGCTGTTCTTGATTTTGGCGGATTAGCTGTTGGAGACCCTGCTTGTGATCTAGTCATTGCCTGGAAATTCTTTGATTCTAAAACCCGAAAAGCGTTTCAAAACGCACTCCCTCTTGATAAAAATACCTGGATCCGAGCACGCGCCTGGGCCCTCTGGAAAGCCTCAATCATCGCAGCTGGCCTGAGTGAATCCAATGCCGTTGAAACCTCTACCTGCTGGCACACATTGCACGAAACTCTTAGTGAACTATAAATTAGCGACTAAGAAATAAACCCTCCCCTAAGGTCTATAGACTTTAATAAAACAAACAGAAGAGTCTTCTT
>CAYGMA010000041.1:0-8557 GCA_964351045.1 uncultured Holosporaceae bacterium
CTACCATCTGCCTGTTCCATTTGAGCGCGTTATCACAGTCGATGTAACCTCCACCCGTAAATTGGAAATTGGGTTTAACAACCCCAATGAAACCCACATGCTTACCGGAGATCGAAACATTGTCGATGTGAGTGTCATTGTTCAGTGGAACATCAAAGATCCTGAAATGTATGTGTTTAATATCCACAACCCTAAAATGGCCATTAAAGCCGCTACAGAAAGCGCTCTCAGAGAAGTTGTTGGAAAAACGCCCATTGACACGACCATCACCTCTGGCCGATCTGAAATTCAGGCAAAAACCAAAGAATTGGTTCAAAAAATTCTTGATGACTACAAGTCAGGCATTCATGTTTCTGAAGTTAACTTGGATCAGGTCAATCCTCCCAGCGAAGTCATTGATGCTTTCCGGGAAGTTGAAAAAGCAGAAGCCTATCAAAAACAAGTGATTAACCAAGCGGAATCTTACCGTAACAATATTGTGCCAAAAGCACGCGGGGAAGCAGCTCAAATTCGTGAGCGGGCCACTGGATATAAAGAATCCGCTATTGCCCGTGCTAAAGGGGATGTATCTTATTTTGATTCTTTATCTAAAGAACATAAGCGCCACCCTAAAATCATGGAAAATCGTATGTATTTTGAAACCATGGAAAAAGTCTTAAAAGACTCCCATAAGGTCATTATTGACGGGGGAAACACAGGCGTTCTTCCACATATGAAACTTCCTGCTGTTAAAGAAAGGTCATAAACTCATGCAACTCTCACAACGTCTTACAATCCTTTTAGGTGCATTAGTTTTCTTAGGTGTTCTTATTTACTCTGGAACGTTCACCGTTCGCCCAGATCAACAGGTTTTGGTGGTTAAGTTTGGGGATCCACAGCGCATTATTCAAACGCCGGGGATCCACTTAAAAGCCCCCTTTATTGAAGAGCTCATTACCTATAGTAAAAAAGCCATCCCGTTAGACATTCCTCCTAAAGAAATCATCATGTCTGACAAAAGCCGTGTGGTGGTGGATACTTTTTCACTCTTTCGGATCAAAGATCCACTCAAATTTTATCAACGCGCTAGAACGCTTGAGCGCTCGATGATTCTTTTAACACAACAGCTCACCGCTGATTTAAATAAAACCATCGCTAAAGTAAATTTTGATGCCGTTCTATCTGATCGTCGGTCAGACGTCATGGCAGAAATTGTGTCAGAGATGCGTGAATCAGGAGAAGAAATGGGCGTTGAGATTATTGATATTCGTATTCGCCGCGCAGATGTTCCAAAGCAAATCAGTGATGCTATTTATCAGCGCATGATCAGTGAGCGGGAACGTATTGCTCGTCAATACCGCGCTCTTGGAGAAGAAAAAGCAGAAACCATCAAAGCCGAGGCTGATCGTCAAGCAACCGTTATTGTTGCAGAAGCCAATCGTACATCCGAGCAACTTCGAGGGGAAGGGGATGGAACTGCTGCAAAAATTTATGCTGATTCTTACAGCCGCAATGAAAAGTTTTATACGTTCTACCGCCAGCTGAAAGCCTATGAAAAGTCTCTGGTTGAAACCGAGGATAAACCTACCTTTGTGGTTGATCCTGCAAAGTTCAAATTCTTCAAAGAGCTCACAAAGAAATAAAAAAGCTTTTAGAAGGTTTCTGTCTTTAGAAAAGACCCTTTCAAAAAGGATATCTCCTTTTCGATTTTAAATTATGGCCTTACAACTTTCCACAGCTTTTTCTCTTTCAGTCGCCCATTTTTCTTCAGGCCAAACTGAGCAGTGTTTATCTCCTTTTGTAGAATCCCAATTGTCACCTTTTTTTTTGCAACTTCCATCAGCACCCTTTCTCTGATACTTCCCGACACATTGCCACTTTCTTCCATAGCTGGTTTTATAGTCGCTATAACTTTTATATTCTATTGGTTTTTTCACTTCCACAGAATTATTGACACAGCAATATTGCCTATTTCCACACTTTGCTCGTAAAGAAGAACTACTTAGAACAATCCCTAAAAAACAGCAAAAAACAAAAAACTTCATAATTTTATCCTCCATGATCACATATAAACAAATGATACAACACCACAGAGATAAAAACAAAAAAATAAAAAGAGTGCCTTAAAGCCTCATCAGATTACTAAGAAAAATGCTTTTTCTCGTCTTCACTTAAAAGCGGGAGCTTCAACGTAAAATCAGTCCAATGTCCCGGCTTAGAGGCACAAAAGAGGTCTCCAAACATATAAAGCGCAACGTTATAAGTAAAAGGCAACCCAATCCCACTTCCATAGGTTTTTGTGCTAATAGACGGATCAAAGATTTTAGTTGTCATATCATAAGGAATACCAATCCCTGTATCATACACGACGATCTCAAGAAAGCCGGCTTGCGTCACATGGGCCGATAACTTAACAACAGGATCCACGGGCTCAACCTTCTCCGCTAGTGCTTCAAATGCATTTTTAAGAAGATTGTCCACCGCGGCTTTTAGTAAAATTTCATTCCCAAGCACACATACTGTTGGCTTTATCTGAATATCTGCTTGAAAGACTTTTTT
Organism: uncultured Holosporaceae bacterium; assembly: GCA_964351045.1. Lineage (GTDB taxonomy): Bacteria > Pseudomonadota > Alphaproteobacteria > UBA7879 > UBA7879 > UBA7879. The sequence continues at coordinate 2,539 of CAYGMA010000041.1, forward strand.
CTCACGCGGCTGGAACGGATAGCGCTCAATCACAGTCTCAAGAAGAGGTTTTATAGAGATAGGCTCAAGCGGAGCCTGAAGCGCTCCCCCAAACCGCAAACCAGATAAAGAAATGGCCATTGTTTCTTGCGTTTTTTTCGTAATGGCTGTCACCTTTTCTAAATACTCTTTCATCGGAGAGTCTTCAGTCAAATCCATATCTTGCTTCGCTTTTTCAGTAAGGAGAAAAATACTCGCCAACGGTGTTTTCAATTCATGAGACATGCTACTTGAAAGCGTGTAAAGCGTTTGCAAATAGCGCTGAATACTTGTGCGCGCCGCAAACACAAACGTCACCACAAAGAAAAGGGTAATCACAGCTGGAATGGCAATATCCGACCAAAGACTCAAGTGTGTTTCCCACGGCATTGACCCTGAAAAAAGAGCAAGCGTACAGCACGTAAAAACCAAAGAAAGCACAAATCCGCGCACAGAAAAAAGCAACGCTGCAGCTGATATAAATAAAATTAAAACCGTTAAGTTCCCAAGATTTGGCATGAGCCAATACATCCAAAGCGGCCCAAAAATACCGCAGTAGAAATAAAAGAAATGGCTATACCGTGTGAGTTGTTGCTTCCAACGGATGGGATAGAAAAGCCTCACAAGATAAACAATGCTCAGCAAAGATCCAATAAGCCGCACAGCATTCAATTTTGGCTCAAGGCTAAAAGACACAAAATAGCCAGCAAAAAAGCACATAAAAGCAGCCACTGAAAATCCATTCAACACACCCTCTAAGCGTCGAATGGAGTCATAATTACCAAGCCCTTGCTTCTGTTGAGGCCGAATCACAGACACACAAAACGCTGCCAACTGATTTAAACGCGGCATAAATGTTTTTAAAATAAACCCAGGAAGGCGGGTAAAGAGCTCTACCAACTTTTCATAAAAAATCATACCAGCGCTCACGAGTGTCGACAAAATAATAGGCACACCCCCTATCAGGTTAAGCCCATATTTAGCAACAAGCAGCGTCACCACACTGAAAATACCCGCAAGAATAAACCGTTCTTTGCTGGTGTGATAATTAAAGATCACGCCATAAAGAGGCATGAGAATAACAGCAACCCATGGGCCTAAAGAAAAAAGATACGCATTAAAAACCGTGTCCATATAAAGCGCAATGAAAAATCCACTCACCCCAATGATCAACGAACTTAATTGAGCAATGCGTAAAAGGCTTTTAGAAGAGCTCGGTTTCTTTTTAGAAAAAAGCGTATAAATATCCCGCGTAAACACAATAGAAGCTGTGTTCAACATGGAGTCAATGGTTGACATAATAACCGCCAACAAGCCTGCCACCACAAGTCCTTTTATACCCACAGGCAACGTGTTATCAATCGCTGAGAGCGCTGCAAATTTAGGCTCAACATGCGTGCTATTCAAAACATAGGCCGCACCCGCCATAAGCGCCACAATAAAAACAAACGGGATATTCACCGCAGCCGAAATCTTAAGGGAAGAGCTGATCTTCTTTAAGTTATCCGACATCAACAACCGCTGCACAAGGGGCGGCGTAAAGTCTGTATAGAAGGCAATGACAAAAACGCTGAGCAAGAAATAAACATTTGTTTCTGAAAAATCAGGCGCCACAAATATTTTCTGGGTCACTGCCACATATCCACCTGCCTCATACAGCAAGAACGCACACACAAGAGGAATCACAACAATTAACAGAAGAAACTGCATGAAGTCAGTAAAGGAAACAGACCGGATACCTCCATAAGACGTATAGGCAATCACAATAAAGGTCACCACCCCCGTGCTATACACATCATTCACATGGAAAAAATAAGCAATCACAAGGCTCAATCCTTTTATTTGAGCCGCCACTGTTCCAGCACACTTAATGAACGAAAAGATTCCTCCCATGGTTTGGCCAAATTTTCCATATCGAGTGGCTAAGACATCTCCAACAGTCAAACAGTTTTTAAACTGGCTAAAGCGTGGAACAATATAAGTCGCAACAATGACTTTATAGGTTGAATAGCATAAAATGATGAGCCCAAACACCATCCCAATGCTATACATACGCTCCGAAAATCCAAGAATCGTATTGCTTCCCGTAAACGTTGCAAAAATCGAGGTAAACAAAATGGTAATGCTAAAGTTACGATTCCCAACAGCAAAATCTTTTAGATTCTTGGTATGGCGCCCATAATAAATACCAATACCCAATGTAAAAGCAAGATAAAGGCCAATAATAATAAAATCTAACGGTTGCATAAACATCCTCTTTACTTAACGTTTTAAAAAGCAGGAGGAGTCATAGAAGGTTTTCTTCTTTCTTTCAAGCCTAATTTTAGATGCGATAAAACATCCTCCCTAATAAAAGTATAACAGAGTTTTCTAAAATTGGGAAAGAGGGCACCATTCAACTTGAAATTTTATGAACAAGTAACTATGTAAGGTTTATTAAACAGCTCCCTAATTTAGTTAGAGGGCCCTAATATAACCAGAGAAGAGCATGAACAAATATTTAATTTTCTTTCTTTTAAGTTTCCTTGTTTCCACTATTAATGCAGGCCGCTATTCAAATACCTTTTTCTCTAAAGCAGATGAAATCCTCAAAGAGGAGGTTTTAGAAAATCTTCTTCCTACGAATAAAAACCATCTTCAAAGGCATGTTCAAGGCTATTTGCCCTTATACACCTCTGCTATCCCTTGGCCCCATAAGCAATTTTATTATAATGGAAATGCTCTTAACCGTATGAACATAAAAGCAACTCCCTATTCGGTTTTCATGAGCCATTTATTTCCAGATTCTGAGAATTTAGTGCCAAATCAAGGGTTTAATGACCCAATTCTTGATTTGAAGCCTGAAATTTTAGGCCAAATGATAAACCACCTCCAAAAAAACCATCAAGATGCAGGCGCCCTTGAGTCTGTCGATAAAATTTTAGCGTCCAACCTTTATAAAGGCTTAGCCACTCTTTGGCACGTTAAACACGAACAACACCTTCAGTCAATTTCGCCTGACCTATTTATGGCCGCTCAAGCCCTTCTTTGTTTTAAAGATGTTTATGAGTCACAAATGGCCCCTTCCTTAGAAGAGTATGTATCTGAGATTTCTGATGAAGCCTTGCGGAATAACATCCAACACCTCAATAAACATCTTCAAGATAATCCAGAAGATTACAATGCCTATTATCAACAAATTAAAAACTCTCTTTTATTAGAAGAAGAAACCAAAGACCTTCCGTTTGAGGATCACACTCATTGGGCTCCAACGCAAGAGGTCCTTGAGGCTTTAAAAGACCCTAAACGAACCTCTATACTCTCTGGAATATCAAAAAAAGGGCGTAAGGTAGTGAGAGATCTTAGAAAAAGAAACACCTTAATTTCACTCATCCAATCATACCAAGAAAATCCTGAGGAAACCTTAGGCCTCCTGGCTACCTTTTTTTGGGAAAAAGCATCATCAGATCAAGACATTGCAGACTTTTTTTCTGGGGTAACTGGAAAACCGTTTACAGATGAAGAAAAAGAAGCTCTCACAAAAGAGTTCACGCCGCATGATTTTATAAAACTTCATCAACAAATTGAGGAAGATCAAAAGATGTTTTGGACTTTGTCACCAATTCAACAAACTTTTTATCTAACGTATTCTGACCTCAGTAAATTTAAGGGTATCCCGTATGGACAAGCCCGTATCTTAATAAAAGAGGAAGAAAAAACTTTTTCTGACTGTTTTGAATCCGCTATTTATACATCCTTGGTCACACCTCTCTGGAAAAAGACACAGGCTGGAGAAGAGCAAGAGTCCCTCAGCTATTTTGATACAAGCGCGCTCCCAGACTGTCCTCTAAAAACATACCTTGAAGAATTTTCCAATCCCCTTGACCAAATGATGCCACCTGCCCGTGACAGAAGAGCTCAGATTGTCGCTCAATTGCCCGAGTTTGAGTATGCCAAAAAAGCAGGATATGAAGTCAAATGTCGACCTTTTAACTATGTGAATGCCGCAAACCATCTTCTTGCTCTTGGCATGGAGCCTCTTTCTTCTGGCTCAAAAGCAGAGGACTATAAAGAACCATTTCAACGAATTGGAGAGGCTTTAGGCATAACACTCTCCTTTGAGGAAAGCGAGGAAAGCGAAGAAAATCCTCTCCCTGAGGATCTATATACGTCAGAGGTTTCTCTTAATTTTTCAAAGGAAGAAGAACTCCTTGGCACATTAACCATCGACCCCAAAGGGCCGCATGCATACTACATTGTTCAAAGTGCCCAGATGGGTGGGGACAACTTATATGCCCCTCTCATAAGGTCTACGTCAACACCCGATCAAATCTTATCTTTGGTACCATTTATTGATGATACAAACGATGCAGGAAATGTTTTTGCCATGCTTCAGCAAATTGGTGCCGACACACCAGAAAATATTTCAAAAGCTGTTGAGGCATTCAATTATGAATTTAACATTGAACGCCTTGTTCCTAGAGTCGTAGAATGCTTACTAAAAAAATCTTTAAAAGGCGGAGATAACGCAGATTTTTTCACACAAAAAGCCATGGAAGTCGGCCAAAAAATCGAAGACTTAGAGGATTATTATACCAGTCTTAATTTTATGGGCTTCTTAAACCCGTATGGAAATAGTGAAGATACTATTCTAGCGGGTAAAATTGATCTTGTTAGAAAAGAATGGCCAACAATTACAGCCCATGTTGAAAGTTATCTTACACAAGAAACTCAAGATCCTTGGCAATTCCCAGATGATTTTAAAGAACTCTTCTTAGGCCCTAAAGCTCCTGTTGTTGAGGACGGTGAAGAAGAAAAAAGTTAACCGCTATCTTGCCGAGCTAAAGTATAGCTAAATTCATATAAAATAGTTCTTATCGAGGCATTCTCTCCACGTCCTAGCGCACCCTCTCTCTACGTCCCGGTGTGTGACGCCGGGGCGTACAATCCAGCGATAAAATGTGCGCAGCTCAACTTTCTCTCATTATATGCAAAAGAAAAACCAGATTCCTCCACCTTTACAAACACCCGTTTTTAAAAAAATAAAATATTCGACTTGAAAAAAAGAAAAAAAAGACTACATAAAATCTGAACAACAAAGAATTCACTAAATGAACCAAATACTTCTTCCTTCTATTCGTAAATATGTTCTGCACGCTATGCTTTTAACTTCTTTGTTTTTAAGCGCCTTTGCAATCAATAGTGCCCCTGGAGATCCAACCCAAGAAGAGCAAGCGCAAGAACCGTTAACTATTAATACGTTACCGTCAGAAATTCAGGTTCAAATTGCACACCATCTAGCGAATGAAGATCCAGATGAAGATCCAAATAAAGATCCAGACGCTTTCAATAAGCTATCAAACGTGTCTAAAGCCTTTCACGCCGTTTGTAATACCGTTAGACAGGACCGTGAGAATGCTTATCTTTCAGGAAAGAGCCCAACGGAAGACGACCTTCTTCAAGGAATCTCTAACGTCATCGGGTTTTTAGGCGCCTTGGGTGAAAAAGAGAAAAAAATCATCAATCCTGAGTCCCTCCGTACGCATTTTTTACAAAACATCGAAAGAGGCAGCCTTTATGTTGTTTCAAAAGACTCTCCTCTCTATCCTGTTGTAGAAGCCCTTTCATCTGATACTGAGGAAGAAGCAGTAGATACAAGCCTCCACAAAAGATCTCTGGATAAATTCCTGCTTCAAGCTTTCTTTCCAGAAGCAGCAACCCAAGAAGAAGCGGAGCAAACAACCACCAGCACAGAAAAAGGCCTCTTACAGATTGCCTTAAATCATCTTTATGGCTCGCATGAAGCCTTTGGCCAAGAACGCTCTTTCAATGCTTTAGCAAGAAATAGAGGCTTTTTAGACACTCTGAAACGCAAAATTATGAATCGCTATACATCTCTGCAATCTTTCAACCCAAACGCAACACATATTGTCGCTGCACAACAGGAGCTTATGTTCCAAAACTCTTTCCAAACTTTGAATAGGCATTTTGAAACACATCCTGATCACACCTTGTTGCTAGA
>CAYGMA010000042.1:0-1574 GCA_964351045.1 uncultured Holosporaceae bacterium
AGAGTCGTGGGGGTTCAAGTCCCTCCACCCGTACCACATTAAGACATTTTAGAGCAGCTAACCCCATAAACAAGGTGAGATATGCAAATTAAACTTTCCAAAGAAGATAAACTCCTTAAAGAAATCGAAATCATCATTCCATCGGATATGATTGAAAAGAAAATAGAGGCCCACTTACAAGACGCCGCTAAAACAACAACTGTTGCGGGGTTTCGTCCTGGAAAAGTGCCGTTACCTGTTATGAAAAAGAAATATGGGGATGTGGCGTTGGAGAAAGCCATGGATGCGTTGATTCAAGAAGGGACACGCAAAGCTTTAACGGAGCATAAGGTGCGTCCTGCTATGCAGCCGTCTCTCAAAGCGGATCCGTATAAAGAAGGAAAAGACTTTAAGTTCGTTGTGTCTGTGGAATCTTTGCCAGAAGTTTCAGACGTTGATGTGAAAGGGCTTACCCTGAAGCGTTATCAAGTTAAATTGGAAGACGAAAAACTCCAAGAAACCTTGCAGCATGCGCAGAGAGAATTTGGAGAAACCAAGGAACTCTCAACACCGCGTAAATCAAAAGAAGGTGACTTTGTTGTTATTGATTTTGAAGGATCCGTTGATGGGAAGAAGCTAGAGCAGGGAACTGCAACAGATTATGAGCTTCAACTTGGAAGCAAATCTTTTATTCATGGGTTTGAAGAAGGGTTGATTGGCTTAAAACCAGGTGAAAAAACAACCCTTAAGTTGAAGTTTCCTGAGCAATACCATGCCGCTGATTTGGCAGGAAAAGACGTTCAGTTTGACGTGACTGTTAAAGCGATTAAAGAATTGGTTCTTGCCCCACTAGATGAAGAACTTGCCAAAAAGCTTCACTACAAAACAGTGGATGAGATGAAAGAAGGCTTTAAGAAGCGCTTGATGGAAGAATACAGCCATTTCTCTCGGGATGTTGAAAAGCATTTGTTGTTGGAAGAGCTGGATAAAAAAATCACCTTTGATCTTCCAAACTCCATGGTAGAGGCAGAATTTGATGTGATTTGTTCTGAGTTGCAAGCGCAGGCTGGAAAACATGAAAAAATGCCAGATGAAGAAAAAGAAAAACTTAAGAAAGAATATTATCCGAAAGCTGAAAAACGGGTGAAACTTGGGTTGATTCTGTCTGATTATGCTCGGAAAAATAATTTGGTTGTGACACCTAAAGAACTCGAAGCGGCTGTTATGGAACGGGCCCGTTCTTTCCCGGGTCAAGAAAATCAAGTTATTGACTATTATAACAAAAATGAGCAAGCTCTTAGTATGTTAAAGGCCCCGATCCTAGAATCAAAGGTTGTTGAGCATATTGTGTCTCAATCTAAGGAAAAGCCAGAAGAAGTGACGGTTGAGGCCTTGAAAAAAATGCTGGATAATAGCTAAAGATATTAAGGTACTTACGATAAAAATACAGGAGACGATAAAATGAGAGACCCGATGGACGTTGCAATGAACACATTAATTCCAATGGTTGTTGAGCAAACAAGCCGTGGGGAACGCTCTTATGATATTTATTCTCGCCTTTTAAAAGAACGCATTATCTTTTTGGTGGGTCCTAT
>CAYGMA010000042.1:1584-6827 GCA_964351045.1 uncultured Holosporaceae bacterium
TGACAACGTTGCGAGCCTTGTGTGTGCTCAAATGTTGTTTTTGGAATCAGAAAACCCGTCTAAAGATATTTATATGTATATTAATTCACCTGGCGGGGCTGTTCACTCAGCTTTGGGTATGTACGACACCATGAATTATATTCGCCCAGATGTGTCTACTTTATGTTTTGGATTGGCAGCCTCAGCTGGTTCTTTGCTTTTAGGAGCTGGCGCTAAAGGAAAACGGTTCATTCTCCCCCATGCGCGGGTGATGATTCATCAGCCACACGGCGGTGGATATCAAGGTCAAACCACAGATGTTGAGATTCACGCAAAAGAAATGGTTGCTCAGAAACGGATTTTGAACGAAATTTATCACAAGTTTACTGGAAAGCCATTGGCTGAAATTGAGAATGCTATGGAGCGCGATAACTTTATGGATCCTCAAACGGCGTTGGATTTTGGGATTGTGGATAAGATCGTTACGACACGCCCTAAAGCGCCGAAGGCTGTTTAAAAAAATAATTTCCCTTTGCTATACGTACTTGGATCTTTTTATGAGATCAGGTAGAATAAATCTATTAATGATTGAGATTGCTTAATGACAACAAAAAAAGAGAACGATTCTTCAAAAGTTTTATACTGCTCCTTCTGCGGAAAAAGCCAGCATGAGGTTAAGAAACTTATTGCAGGGCCTTCTGTGTTTATCTGTGATGAATGCGTTGACTTGTGTGAAGATATTATCAAAGAAGAAGCTCGCGATGCATTGAAGGATCCGACTAAAATCCCAAGCCCGAGCGATATTTCTCAGGTTCTGGATTCTTACGTTATTGGTCAAGAAAGGGCAAAACGCATCCTTTCTGTTGGGGTTCACAATCATTATAAACGGCTGTCTCAAGAAACAAAAAAAGATAGCGTTGAGCTTTCAAAGTCGAATGTTTTGCTCATTGGTCCAACGGGCTGTGGTAAAACACTTTTAGCGCAGACACTTGCACGAATCATTGATGTGCCTTTTGCCATTGCAGATGCGACCACGCTAACAGAAGCAGGGTATGTGGGGGAAGATGTTGAAAACATTATCCTAAAACTGCTTCAAGCAGCTGACTATGATGTGGAGCGCGCGCAACGTGGGATTGTTTATATCGATGAGATCGATAAAATTACGCGAAAATCAGACAATCCGTCTATTACCCGAGATGTTTCTGGAGAAGGGGTGCAACAGGCTCTTTTGAAAGTGATGGAAGGGACTGTGGCGTCTGTGCCCCCACAAGGGGGCCGGAAGCATCCTCAGCAAGAATTCTTGCAAGTAGATACCACGAATATTTTATTTATTTGTGGGGGAGCCTTTTCTGGGTTGGAAAAGATTATTTCTCAACGTGGAAAAGAATCATCCATCGGGTTTGGCGCAGAAGTGAACCGACCTGAAGATCGCAAAACAGGAGACGTTCTAAAAGAAATTGAACCAGAAGATTTGTTGAAATTTGGTTTAATCCCTGAGTTTGTGGGGCGCTTGCCGATCATTGCAACGCTTTCAGATCTCGATGAAAAAGCCTTAATTACTATTTTGACAGAGCCGAAAAATTCACTGATCAAGCAGTATCAAGCTCTTTTTGAAATGGAAAATGTGGAACTCTCTTTTTCAGACGGCGCCTTGCACTACGTTGCAAAGCAAGCCCTAGAGCGCAAAACAGGCGCGCGTGGTTTGAGGTCGATTTTAGAGGGTATCTTACTTGATCTCATGTATGAGCTTCCTGATTATGAGGGAATTGAGTCCATTACGATTGATGAAAAATACGTCAAGAATCCAGACGTTGCCTCTTTGTTAAAAGATGCACAGAAAAAACAAGAGCCCATTAAAACAAATTCAGCCTGATTTTATGTCTCATTCTCTTCTTCCTGCCACCTTTCCTTTAATACCCTTACGGGATACGGTGGTTTTCCCCCATACAGTGATGACGCTGTTTGTTGGGCGTGATAGCTCTGTTCAAGCGGTTGAAAACAGCTTAAGTGCGGGAAAAAAATTATTTCTTGTGCTCCAGAAAAATGCACAAGAAGAGACGCCGGATATAAACTTGCAGAGCTTGCATGAAATTGGCGTTGTTGCCTCGATTCACCAAGTGATTAACTTACCAGATGGGACGTTAAAAGTTTTGGTTGAAGGAAAGGAACGGGCGCGCGTTGAGGGGTTTGAGAAAAAAGAAGGTGTTTTTTTTGCCCGTGTGACTGAGTTTGAAGAGAGTGCCGATCCACTTCCCATTACATTAGCTGATACGCTTGTTCAAAACTTTTTGGCTTATGCCAATTATAACAAGCGTATTTCTTCTGATTTTATTGCTGCTATTAGCAAAGAGAAAAACCCGAAAAAGCTTGTTGATCTTATTAGTTCAAAATTGCTGATGGATTTGCCTGTTCAGCAGGAAATTCTGTCTATGCCACAGGCCATTGACCGGCTTGAGAAGATTCTTTCAACCTTGTTGCTGGAACTTGATGCGTTGAAAATTGAAGAAAATGTGCATCGAAAAGTTAAGAAAGAGTTAGAGAAAAAGCACCGCCAGTATTACCTGAGTGAGCAGATGAAGGCCATTCAGAAAGAGCTCAACCAGGAAGAGGGGGCTGAAGGAGATGATCTTCAGGAACTTAAAAAACGCTTGAAGAAAAAGAAGCTCAGCCCGGAAGCGCGCAAGAAAGCAGAGGCAGAACTGCGGAAACTCGCTCAGATGAATGCCATGTCTTCAGAAGCCTCTATTGTACGGGGGTACTTGGAGTGGCTAGCTGACATTCCCTGGAAAGAGCCATCGAAGCTTTTGTTTGATTTGGACAAAGCGCAAGCGATTTTAGACCGGGATCATCATGGGCTTTCCAAGGTAAAAGAACGTATCATTGAACTGTTAGCTGTTCAAAAAAGATTGAAAAAAGCGGCAGGGCAAGTGATCTGCTTGGTTGGGCCGCCAGGTGTTGGGAAGACGTCTCTGGGCCGTTCTATTGCAGAGGCAACGGGCCGTGCTTTCTTAAAGGTTTCTTTAGGCGGTGTGCGCGATGAAGCGGAGATTCGAGGTCATCGTCGCACGTATATTGGTGCTATGCCGGGGCGCCTTATTCAAGGCATGAAAAAGGCGAAAACCTCAAACCCTCTGATCTTGTTAGATGAAATTGATAAAATGGGATCTGATTGGCGCGGAGATCCAACCTCTGCTTTACTAGAAGTACTAGATCCAAGCCAGAATACTGCTTTTAACGATCATTACCTTGAAGTCGACTATGACTTGTCTGAGGTTTTATTTGTGGCAACGGCGAATTCTTTAGACATTCCTCGACCTTTGTATGATCGGATGGAAATCATCCAATTGTCTGGATATACAGAGGAAGAAAAAGTTGCCATTGCCCAAGACCATCTTTTGAAAAAAGTACGTGAGCGCACAGGGCTTTTGGCAAAAGAATTTAAGCTAAAACAAGATGTGCTGCGGGATTTGATCCATTATTATACGCGGGAATCCGGTGTTCGAGGACTTGAGCGAGAGCTTTTTGCCTTGGCACGTAAATCTTTGCGGGATATTACAAGAAACAATAAAGCCACACACCAGGTGACAAAAACACTTCTGACAGAGTATTTAGGGCCTCATCGCTATGTGCCAGAAAAAGCTGTAAAGAAAGGCAGTATTGGTGTAACACAAGGGCTATCTTGGTCTGAAGTGGGGGGAAGCATTCTTCCCATTGAGGCCGCAGTTAGCTACGGAAAAGGCAAGATTGTTTTGACCGGAAAGCTGGGCGAGGTGATGCAAGAGTCTATTAAGACCTCTTTGAGCTTTGTGCGCTCTTGTGCCGAGAAATATGGTATTCACCCGATGCTCTTTATGGAGCGTGATATTCATGTGCATGCGCCGGCAGGGGCGATTCCAAAGGATGGACCTTCAGCTGGGATCGCCATTACAACGTCGTTAATTTCTGCCTTAACAGGTATTCCGGTGCGGTCAGATGTGGCCATGACAGGGGAAATCAATCTGCATGGAGACGTTTTACCCATTGGCGGGCTTAAAGAAAAACTGCTCGCCGCCTTAAGAGGAGGGGTTAAAACCGCGCTTATTCCCCTGGAAAACAAAAAAGATATGGTAGATATCCCTGATAATGTGAAGAAAGAGCTAGAGATTCACTTTATGGAAACCTTTGATCAAGTGGCAAAATATGCGTTTGAATCGTCGTTGAAACCTATCCCTAAAATAGCGCAAAAGGAATTTTCGTTGATTAAGAAGGAAATGCTTTCTGAGGAACGAGCAGACTTTTTTTACCCAGAGCAAACAGGTAAACTGCCTGAAGAGAAATACCCTCATTAAAAAGCGTTTTAAAACTTTTCATCAACCTATATGGAGTGTGTCATGAAAAAATGGATGATCTCTTTTTTTATTAGTTTATGTTTTTTAGCTCCAGGACACGCCCTGTTTGCGGCTGATGAAAAAGAGCCTATTTCTATCCTTGCCGTAACATCAAGAATGCCCTCTCAGGTTATTTCAGCCTTTGAATCTTATTTAAAGAAAAAAGGGTATTCTGCGTGCACGAAAAAGAGTTGGTTTTGCTCCTCCTGTTCTCCGTTTGGAATTTATACCCATGGAGACAAACAACGTTATGCTCAGTTTAAAGGGCTTCTTGAGAGCCCCGAAAAAATACTTTGGGCGGCGCGCGGTGGATATGGGGCGCAGTCTGTTTTGAGGCAATTTGTGCATGATCCTCTGTTTAAGAAAGACGCTGTTCCAAAGAAAATTTTAATTGGGTATAGCGATTTAACGCTTTTGGGGCTGTACTTTATGCACCACTATGACTGGATTTTTCTTCATGGGCCGATGCTTATGTATAACAAAGAAGTTTTTCCAGTTCATAAGAAAAAAATAAATTACAAAACTTCTCTTGAAAGTGTGTTTTCTTTGATTGATGGGAAGAAAGCTCAGGTAAGCTATAAATTGATTCCGTTGAATGAGGCTGCAAAATCAGCACATGAAGTTGAAGCACCTGTCTTAGGGGGGAATTTAAGCGTGATTCAACGGAATATTGGAGGGTTTTTAAAGGATATTGATTGGCGTGATAAAATCTTATTTTTAGAAGACTTGAATGAAGAGGGGCCACGCTTGCGCGATACCTTAGAAGGGCTTTTGGATACAGGGAAATTTAATACTGTAAAAGCTGTAATTCTTGGTGATTTTAAAATGAAATCAGTTCATTCAGAAAAAGCCAGGAAAACGTTTTTTGATCTTATTATAACGTATTTTAAACAGTAT
>CAYGMA010000042.1:6837-8279 GCA_964351045.1 uncultured Holosporaceae bacterium
AATCTCTTCCCATGAATATGCCGAGCAAAATTTCACTTAATGAAAAAGGCGTGCCAATGCTTTCCATTGATATAACGTCTCTGGCTGCTTTTTTAGCAAAAAAACCCGCTTAACTTGTGCGCATAACCTTTAAGCTAAAGAAGGGCGCTATGCTTATCAAGTGTTCAATGATTTCACTTTGAATGGCTTCGTATTCTGACCAAACAGTTGTTTTTGTAAAAGCATAGATTTGGAGAGGAAGATACCCATATGTATTGGTTTGAATTAATCGAACAAGAAGCGTAAACCCTTCGTGGTGAATGCGTGGATCTTGCATTAATAGCTCAAGAGCATAGGTGCGGAAAGCCCCTAGATTTGTGTGTTTTTCTGGGCTTTTTGACGCACTTTCCAAATAGGTTTTGAGTTCTGGTAGAGTTTCATACTTTTGAATATGCTCTGCTGTTAAAGGAATAACCTGTTGGGTATCAAACATAATACTTGGCGTAAACCGACGGCCACCTGCTTCTTTCATGCCATCCCAGTTTTTAATAGACGTTGAGACGATTTTTGAAGGGGGAACCGTGGAGATTGTTTTGTCAAAATTCTCAATTTTAACAGTGGTCAACGAAACCTCTAAGACAGTACCACTGATTCCTTCACTTGGGATTTCGATCCAATCTCCGACTTTTAGTATATTTGCACTGGACATTTGGATATTTGCCACAAACGATAAGATTGAATCTTTAAAGACCAACATAATGATCGCACCGGCGGCTCCAATTCCAGCTAAAAGCGTTTGAGGCGATTTGCCGATGAGCGTTGATACAACAACAATTCCTAAAAGGGAAAAGATGAAAATTTTTATGGATTGAAGATATGTTTTGATAGGCCACCGGTTGCTGATAGGATACGTTCTATAAACCGCTTCAAAAACAGACATGAGATTGTCTATCAAGATGCCAAGCCGGAAAATAAAATAAACCTTTAAAGTTTTATCTAAAAAGACCTCAATGAATTTATAGTGTGGGTTGCTTGCCTCATCAAAAAAAACAGGAACCATTGCAAGCATAATGAGGGGTGGAAATAAATCAAATAAATGTTTAGGCGTATTAAGCTTCATTAAAAAAGGAGGAAGCGTTCCTTTTCTTCTGGAAAGAAGATTGTGCACTGGTTTTTTTGCGAAAAGAGTAAGGAGTTTTTGAAGAAAATAGGTTGAGATCAAGAGAGTGAAAAAGGTTAAGGCTTCAGCTAAAATCATAATATAAGAGCCTGAAAGGCCTAAGTAGTCTTTAAGTGTGCTCACTAAAATTTCATACATCGCAGCGTCCTGTTCTTCTTATTTTATCTGCTTAGTATTTAGGAGAATAGGGGGGAGTGTCAAGGAAGAATCTTGAGATTTTAAGGCTTTTATGAAGAAGAAAAGTGGTAGCGGAGGAGGGACTCGAACCCCCGACACGCGGATT
>CAYGMA010000043.1:0-2106 GCA_964351045.1 uncultured Holosporaceae bacterium
ATCCGATCTACCCAGTTCAACTTGCGACCGATCCTTGCCGCACTCGTTGGCGGTCTTATCGGCCGGTCATTGGCCGCAGGCGTCTTTGACCCCATCGCCCAAGTCGTCAACTCCACCATCCCCAACTAATATGAGGCTATTAAAAACAGGATGACTACTTCCTGCATAGTCAAACTGCACATCTTGAAACAATGATTTTGTTGAAAACGTAATCTCACCATTATTCTCAAGAAAAAAGTCATTTCCTAAGGGAAGCGTGTTTTTCAACATAAGTGTTGCAATCAATGGTGTTAAACTACCATTAGCTTCAGAAGATGTAGTGGAGGGTTTTTTATAGGCTCCAAACCAATGAACACCTTTGGACACCTCTAAATCGATATACGTTTCAGAATTTCCATGCAAAAGCGTCCCTTCAACCCCAATCATCAATTGATTTAAGCGATGGTGCATATCTCGTGCTTTATTTGAGCGATACCACTGATTAGCACTATTCGTTATAAATCCTACTTTTCCTTTAAAATCACCCATCTCTCCCTGATAAAGAAGCTGTTTGAGTGTTGTTTGAAAAGTTGTTGTTCCATAGGTGTAAGCTTCAGCAAGTGTTTTATTTCTAGGCGTGCTGTGTTCTGTTTCTAAATAAAAAACTAAATCAGGCCCATTCAACCCTAAAGGAATTTGATAATGATATTCTCTATGCTGCCTCCAATAGTTTAAATACGCATCATCTGTATAGAACTTAAAAGAGTCATTAAATCCAAGCGGGCTATAATAAGAAAAGGAAACAGGCTGGCGCCACCAACCAGCCCCTTTCGTTCCCGTTGTGCTAGCTGTTACCTCTAAAAGAAAAGGCACCCGCTTAACATGAACATTAAGAATACAGCCACGCTTCAAAGGCTCAAATGTAAAGGTGATGTCAAACCCTTTAAGATCTTCCAACTGTTTCCGCAAAGCATCTGCTTTTTCTGGATCGCCATGGGAAGCATGAACCAACTCATTCACGAGATGCTCAACAAGCGGCGTAATCGACTCAACATCCCCAAAAAAATATGCAGAATAAATAGGAAGCATCTTTCTGTTTTTCGGCGTCTTTTCTTGCTTCACGTTTTTTTCTTCATCAGCAACATTTAACTGCCAATCCATCTTTTCTCTGAATCCCTCATTGTGAAGCCCATGAGCCTCCAAAAAGAAGAAATTAAGAAAAGCGGTGATGCAAAAAAAGCGCCTTACAGAAACAGAAAATAAAATCATAGCGTTAGCTCGAGTCTTCTCCATCATCAATAATACACCCGCGAATACCAGGGCTCTGAAACTATTTTATTCATCGCCTGCGCATATTGTTTAGAGTTTGGCTTTTTAGGCAACTGATACCGTTTTTGGATTTCTTGGAGATCAAACTTTGAATTCAACTCATTTAGAGAATTGTATTTAAATGTTTTCCAATCTGCGCCTGGAGAAATATTTTTATCCCCCTCGTCCCAAACGCGCAGCATTTCTAATCGACTTTTATAGGCATTCTCCCCTCTAATATAGTAATTTTTCAACAGACGTTTTTTTTGAGTTGAGTCTTTTTGCCCTTCTTCAAGCTTTCCTGTGACATAAAAAGAACGCAATTGAGCACTTAGCTCTTCAGGGTCTCTTAAGGGTATCTCGTCTTCTTTTTTATCTGACTGTTGCTCTTTTTCTTTTGGAGTCTCCCCTGCCGAATTTTCAGGTTGTTTTTTCTCAGGTGTTTTCATTTTTTCTTTTGATTCATTATCCACAGGTTTTTGAGACATTTTTTCTTGTTTCTTTTGGGGCTCTTTTTTTTGAGCCGCCCCACTCATACTAGCAGGCGTTTTTTCTTCCTTTTCTTTTTGGGTCATCTCAGCCTTTGAGTCTTTAGAGGTGCTGGTCATTTTTTCTTCTGCAGCCTTTTGCTCTTCTTGGATTTTTTGCTGAAACGCTGCAACTTGTTTTCCAGCCACAGTCATGAGCAAAGGATTCGGCGGCGCTTCTTTTGGGTGCTTTATGCCTACCAAATAGCCTACAAATAAACAGGCTGCCACAAGCCCTATTAGCGCCAAAATAATGATTATACCTTTAAACTTCATGCTTCTTTCTTCTCAA
>CAYGMA010000043.1:2116-8250 GCA_964351045.1 uncultured Holosporaceae bacterium
TTTGACCAGGAAAAACTGTTGAAATCACACCGCCAAACCCACACATACACAAAGAGCTTTCATTAAGCGCGGGCTGCCCTCCTAACATCACTGTAGGAGATCCCGGCATCCAAGAAGCCGTTACCGGCGTGCATGGCATAGGAACTAAAACTCCAAGAGCGGCAGCTGTCGCTGCAGCAACAGCTGGGTTTGCTAAGCTCATGCATAAAACAAAAGGTGTTATTTCCGCAAAAGGCGTTGCTGATCCAATGGTGGCTGCTGGTTCTGATTCACCCATACTAAAGGCTAAGGCCAAAACCTCTAAAGTATCAGGAGCCATGCCAAAACTACACAGCTCTTCTGAATTTCCAACGGACAAAACAGCCATTCAGCCCCCTTTTTTACAATTGACTCACCGTAGTATAGTCGGTTTACAGAGAGATCTCAATTCTCTGAACACATTTCTCTAAAATTTATTAGACCGTGGAAATCCTGTTGGAACAAAACGACCAGCAAGTCCTCTTTTACCGAGCCACTGCCGCCAATCATCATGAGAAATTGTTCTTTTCCCACTCATCCAAGTAAGCCCCTCTTCTTCCTTAAAGAACGCAACATCCGAAAGTCCGCCGCCACGATATTTTTGAAGCATCACCCCTCGCCCACGTGACATCTCTGGAAGCTCTTCTGTTTTATAAATAATCAAACGGCGATTATCTCCCACAACCGCCATATAGTCTCCTGTCACTTCTTTACAAAGCGCTGCTTTATTGCTTCCTGAAACATTTAAAATTTGTTTTCCATTTTTAGTTTGAGCTAAAAGTTCTTTTTTCTTCACAAGAAAACCGCGCCCATCAGTTGAAGCTACCAGTAGCTTTTCATCTGCCTGCTCTGAACGATACAACAAAATCTCAACAATGCTCACACCTTGATCCAGGTCTAAAATAACACTCAATGGATCTCCAAACCCTCTGCCTTTAGGTAAGTCATTCACTAAGATAGTATAAAATCGTCCATTTGAAGCCAGAATCAAAATATGATCCGTTGTCTGACAGGCCTTTAAAATAAACTCTTTATCTCCATCCTTGTATTTAACATCTGCTTTTTCAACAGATCCTTTGACTGTACGAATCCATCCATTTTCTGAACAAATTAAAGTAACGTTTTCTTTTGGAATAAATGCTTCTGTCGGAATATCCCCAATTTCTGGAGCCTCTTCAAAAGTTGTCCGACGCTCTTTGAGATGCACTTGCTTGTTAAAGAGCTTTCTCATGTCTTGAAGCTCGTCTTTGATTTTGCGATCCATCTTAGTTTGAGAGGCAAACAATTCTTCCAAAGATTTCTGCTCAGCTTGAAGGCCCTCATACTCTGTTCGAATGGCGAGTTCCTCAAGCTTTTGAAGCGTCCGGAGTTTCAAGTTCAGGATGGCTTCGGTTTGGACATCATTAAGCTTCCACCGTTCCATGATTTTTTCTTTTGGAGAGTCCTCATGGCGAATAATACGAATAACCTCATCAATATTCACAAAAACAATGAGAAGACCAGAGAGGATTTCCAAACGACTTTTTATCTTTTCAATACGATAGGCAGAGCGACGTTTTAAAACCTCATATCGAGAAGCCAGAAACGCTTTCATAACCTCCAGCAAAGATAGCACTTTAGGAACTCCCTCTGCCGTTAACACATTCATGTTTAAAGATAAGCGTGCTTCAAAATCTGTGTTTTTAAAGAGCGTTGACATTAAAATCTCAGGATCAACTTGGCGGCTCTTTGGAATCAACACAATTCGAATATCTTGAGCAGATTCATCTTGAATGTCTGCAAGCAATGGGAGCTTTTTAGCCAAAAGTAAATCTGCTGTTTTTTCAATAAGCTTACTCTTTTGAACCAAGTACGGAATTTCCGTAACAATAATTTGGTAACCACCGCCCTTGAGCTGCTCCACATGATAGCGCGCTCTTACGCGAAAGCTTCCTTTCCCGGTTTTATAGGAGTGGGCAATCGATTGCTGTGACTCAACAATAATTCCTCCCGTTGGGAAATCAGGCCCTGGCACGAACTCCAACACCTTTTCATCAGCCATATCAGGATGATCAATTAAGTAAATCAACGCCTCTGAGAGTTCTTCCAAATTGTGCGGCAAAATAGACGTTGCCATTCCAACAGCAATTCCGAGCGCCCCGTTTGCAAGCAAGTTAGGAAATGCCGCAGGCAAAACCATTGGTTCCTTCTCACTGCCATCATAGTTAGGCCGAAAAGGAACAGCATCTTCTTGAATCCCTTCTAAAAGAGACGTTGCTGGATGTGCAAGTTTTGCCTCCGTATAACGCGAAGCAGCTGCTTCATCTCCATCAATACTGCCAAAGTTTCCTTGACCCACAACCAACGGATAGCGCATCACAAAGTCCTGAGCCATGCGCACCAAAGCATCATAAACTGCTTTCTCTCCATGGGGGTGGTACAGCCCTTGAACCGGCCCAACGATACGCGCTGATTTTTTTGTGGGCGTATTTGGAAGGATTTTCATTTGATGCATGGCATAAAGAATACGCCGCGTTACAGGCTTCAACCCATCCCTCACATCAGGCAGGGATCTCGAAACAATGGTTGACATCGCATAAGAAAGATAGCGATCTCCTAGCTCTTTCCTAAAATCAACGTTTTCAATCTTGCCCATCTGCTTTTGTTTCATTCTTTTTAAGCCCTATTAAAATTTTTTCTCTTAACGTTAGTAAATCTTTTAACTTAGGAATATCAGAAAAATGCTTTTCAATAAAGTAACCCGTTATCTTTAAGGAAAGCCACTGCTCTTCTGCAGAAATATCGGCGCTCATCCAGCTTTCATTTTTTTCAAGTTTTTCTAGTTCTTTTAAAAAAGTCGGCAATTTAAACAATTTTTCTTTGTACGGAGCCCCTACTGCCTCAACAACACACCGTCCAGTCTTTGGAGACACCCAGTGTAAGCCTTCTCTTTCTCCTGTCACAGCGCATTCTTGCAGATCAATTCCAAACCCCATCTCCCTCAAAAAAAGAAGCTCAAATAGGGTTAAACTACGAAAACAGTTTACCCTTAAGTTTTCGAGAAGAAAAACCATGTGTGAATAAAATAAAGAATAGGCATGCCGTTCAGGGAGTACTTTACTCAGCAATCCACACATATAGCTTAATACGTTCAAGTAAGATTCATTTAGAAGAAAGTAGTGACTCCTATCTTTTACAGGCTCAATCTTCCAGGTTCCAAGCTGTGATTCTAAGCGCGCCTTCCAAAAGCAAGAAACGCTATTTCCGAGAGAAATGAGCGTATTATTTTTCTTCCCACGCACATGAAGCATCCCTTTAGAAAGGCCATGATTTTCTGTGAAAAGTGTTAGGATTTTCTTATTTTCACCAAAATTTTGATGCTCTAGGATGATCCCTGTGTCTTGCCAATGAGACATATCTCAATATTTTAACCCAAGGGAATCGTAAAAGAATTTTTTGTTTTGCCAATTTGCATCAACTTTAACATGCAAATAAAGGTGACATGTTTTGGAAAAAGCTTTTTCCATCTCCACCCGCGCACGTTGATTGATTTTCTTTATCACTTGCCCTTTTGTTCCCAAGAGCATCCCAACATGCCGTTTATGCTGAACATAAAGCGTTTGATAGATAAGGAGATCCTTATTTTTCATGGTTTCAAGCTTATCTGTTTCAACAAAAACCTGATAAGGGATTTCCTCATGAATCAAATCAAACACCTGTTCACGTGTAAGCTCCGAAGCCAAAAGCCTTTCTGGAAGGGATGTAGATACCTCTTCAGAAAAAAACCAAGGCCCTTTTGGCATCTTGGATTTTAACGCCGCCTTAAACTCTTCAAGACCTGTTTCCTTTAAAGCCGACAACAAAAAAAACTCGCTGTCTGGTAACTCTTGTGAAAAAAGCTGAGTCAACCGAAGGGTTTCATCTTTCTTTACAAGGTCAGCCTTATTAAAAACAACCACCACAGGGCGTTTGCTTTGCTTTAAAACCTGCACAAAATCTTTATTATCTTCAAAGGCTTCTTTTCTTCGAGCATCTACAACTAAAACAACCGTATCCGCGTCCTGCAACCCTTCTTTAATCGAGTGGGTCATCGCTTTTTCAAACTGGGTTTTTGCTTTAAAAAAGCCCGGTGTATCCACAAAAACAAGCTGATAAGGGTCTTCTGTTAAAGCTGCCATCACACGCATACGTGTTGTTTGCCGTTTCCTTGAAACGATACTTACTTTGTGGCCAATCAATGCATTTAGAAGGGTTGATTTTCCAGCATTGGGAAGCCCGACTAAAGCAACAAATCCTGAGAATGTTTCAGAGTTAGGCTGCATCACCATCCCTTAAAGAAACCTTTTCAAAAAGCTTTTTAGCCGCTGATTGCTCTGCTGCCTTTTTGGAAGGGCCATCAGCAAAAGAGGTTAGCTCTCCAACTCTCACTTCAACATAAAACGTTGGCGCATGATCCGGGCCGGCAACATCCAGCACTTCGTAAGAGGGCAAATCGTACCCAGATGATTGAGCCCATTCCTGAAGGTTTGACTTTGACTCTAAGTTTTCAAAGCTTGTTTCATCTTTTAGTTTTTGCGTCCAAATTTTTTCAAATACCTTCTTTGCGGCTTCAAGCCCTCCATCAAGATACACAGCACCAAACAATGCCTCTAAAGCATCTCCCATAATAGAAGCGCTTATAGATCCAGAAGCACGCTCCCCTTTTGAAACATAAAGGTAAACATCCAATTTAATTTGGCTTGCAAGCTCAGCCATGACATCCTTGCTAGCAAAGAAAGAAAGCTGCTTTGCGAGATAGCCTTCACTTTTATGCGGGAAATTAGTTAATAAAGTATCCGCCAAACATAAGCCTACCACACGATCCCCTAAAAACTCACGCCGCTCAAAGTGATTGAGCGCATCTTGCTTAAGGGTGCTGGAGTGAGCTAAAGACTCTTTTAAAAGTAAAGGTTTATTAAAAGTGTATCCAATTGCCTTGTATAAAGGCGTATAATCAATTTTTTTTCGTGTCACGTTATACAATCCATGTAAAGAAACGGCTAAAACGAATAATGGTGGGCCAATCCCAAATTCGCCAAATATCCCAAAAACTCGAGTCTATTGAAAAGAAAATAAACTGAGCTGGCCCTAAAAAGTTTTCTATTGGTACGTACCCAACAGGATGCGGATAGCGACTATCTGCAGAATGGTTACGATTATCTCCAACCATAAAATAGCGCCCTTCTGGCACATAGTAAGGATCTGTGTTGTCCCCACTATAATGACCCTCTGGATCTTCACGTAAGATTTTATGCTTATATCCATTAGGCAACGTTTCAATATATTGAGCCACTCTATTATCCACGCCCAAAACTGTTGGGTTTACATAATCTTCTATGCGCTCTTGCTTAAGGGGTTTATCATTAATATAAATCACCCCTTTTTTAAACTGAACTTTTTCTCCTGGCAGCCCAATAACCCGCTTTACATACCGGACTTTATCGTGCTCTCCCAAGAAAACGGCCACATCTCCTCTTTTAGGGCTTCGTTCAAAAAAACGCCCCTCAAAAAGCTTTGGGCTGTTTGGAAAAAGACGATCCATCCAGCCAAACAAATGGAAGGTGTATCGACTAAATCCATAGTTAAATTTAGAAACATATAGATAATCTCCTTCAATCAGTGTTGGATGCATAGACGGAGATGGAATCACAAATGGCTCTGCAACAAAAAACCGTAAAGATAAAGCGAGTAAAATAAGTCCAATTAAAGATAATGCTGATCGAAACATGAATCCTCTTTTCTAATTTATTTTGATTGTCCTGAGATAATTATTGTAATGGCAATATCCGTTTTTGCACACTCTGCCCCTAAGCTTTCAAAGACATCTTTAGCCTTGTTTTTTAGCTGCACTTTTGGGCGGCCATTTTTATAATTAAGAATCTC
The DNA here is from genome assembly GCA_964351045.1 of uncultured Holosporaceae bacterium. Lineage (GTDB taxonomy): Bacteria > Pseudomonadota > Alphaproteobacteria > UBA7879 > UBA7879 > UBA7879. The sequence goes on from CAYGMA010000043.1 coordinate 8,036, forward strand.
AATATCTGTAAATGCAATGCCCTGTGAAATCCCTGTTCCCAATGCTTTAGAAACAGCTTCTTTAGCTGAAAAGCGACGGGCCAAATAATTAACTCTCAGATCTTCTTTAAGATCATTCATACTTTTTTCTTCACTTTCAGAAAGAATGCGCTTTAAAAACTTCTGGCCATATTTTTGATAGAGGGTACGAACGCGCTCAATGCTAACAATATCGC
>CAYGMA010000044.1:0-2876 GCA_964351045.1 uncultured Holosporaceae bacterium
GTTTCCAAGGCCAACAAAAACTTTCATGATTTACGCTGCATCCTCAGAGCTAGACTCAGCTCCATCATCAGCTTCAGCCGCTGCGTCTTTGCCTTTTACTTTTGGCGGAACAATTGTATAAACTGTGTCCTGCATCCGTTGGTTTAAAAAGGCCATTCCTTCAGGTAACTGAAGGTCTGAAAAACGAATGCTTTTTCCAACAGGTGCTCCATCAAGGTCAATGGTGATGCAATCGACAATTTTCTTTGCCAAGCATTTCACTTGAATAGAGTGATGAATAACAGAAAGAACTCCACCGCGCTTTAATCCAGGGCATTTTTCCCGGTTAATGAACTTTAATGGAACTGAAAGCTTTAGCTTTGTACTGTCTTCAATTTTTTGAAGGTCAAAATGAGTCGGAAGCTCTGAAATAAGGTCCCGCTCAACAGCCCGGATAAGAGCTTGAAAAGGCTTACCTAAGCCATTCACAGAAAAAACACGTGTAAACAAACCTGGCTTCTGCATTTCTTTAACAAGCTCGCTTTGCTTAACTTGAATGCTTTCTGGCTTCTCTTGGCCATACAAGGTTCCAGGAACGTACCCATTCCGACGAACTGCTCGTGCTGCGCCTTTACCAGATTTTTCTCTTAGTTCCAATTCAATGGCAGGAAGAGATGACATAAGAAACTCCTTAAAACTATAAAAAACTTTACTGATATATAACAAGTCACTGAGATTTGGCAAGAAAAACTTTTCATTCTTTATGAGAAACTGTATTCAAAAAATGTTGGCCTTAGAACACGTAGTTCATTGTAAGTTGATAACGCGTTAGTGTAGGAGAGTATTTTTCAGCAATAGTACCATCATTGACCGTAAATTTTTTATACATTTCATGCATGACTTCATTTCGAATACTAACACTGTCGGAAACAAAGGTTTCTAAGCCTCCGCCCACAGCAAGGCCTGTTAAACTTTGTTTAACCGTAGAACTTCCAACCAAACGATTCTGAAGATTACCAGATTTTGTAGATGATCGATTAAAGCTTGAAAGAAGAAGACCAGATTTTAAATATACCATATTCGCATGGCCAAAGGTATACCCACCACGCAAGTAAAACCCTGCTGTAGGCTGAAAACGTGCAACATACTCTTCAGTTGTGAATCTAGTGGCATCCCTAAAGTTTTCTCGAATAAATTTAGTACCAAAAGTAGCTGAAAATTCACCTCCATAATAATAACGACCATATTGAACACCATATCCCATATGCATCATCCAATTTGGTGTAAGCGTTGCAGACTTCATTCCCCAAGAAATATCAGCAGAAGAAAGACTATGATTTAAAGCTGTGTTCGCCATATCCAACCCTGTTCCCATATAAAAACCTGTTGGAATTTGGTAAATACCTGTTGGGCTATTAGGCCCAATACTATCATTGAATTTATAGCTCAGCGCTAAAGTATATCGATCCATTCGAGGCCCAAACTTTCCGTGAATAGCACCCAAATTATTCGTAAAGTCTGTATTAAACGATTGATATGTAAGCCGATCGTAATCCATTCGCACACTAAAATGGTTATCCAAGGCAATTTCCATCCCAAATCCATATAAATAACCTGCTAACCCTTTCTTTAGACTTGTATCTAAACTCACAGCTCCTGCTAGATTCCCCTGGGATTTATACCTAAATTGCGTTCCAACACCTCCTAAACGTAAATAGACCATCGACTCAGGCCCCGCATACATGCCCAAACGCACCGCACCCCCATAAGTGTAACGATAAAAAGAACGGGTTAAAAACGCACCAAGACCATCATCAGTTCCCCCGATACGCCCCTGCTCTCGGTTCATATCAAAAAACAATTCAGCACCTGCATAAAACTTATTAAAATTACGTCCATACCCTACAAAAATACCATAATTAATCCCCGTCATAGCAGGCTGATAATCAAAGGCATTACGTGTAGAGCTCATAGACATGTTTGTTTGGCCTGAACTATATCCTGCCCGTAGCCCCATATAAGGGCCCCTGGAAATATCTGTGTAATTCGTTGTCCCCTTTTTGTAACGGGCTGTTTCCTTCAAATAAAGGGGCTTCTCTGTCTGAAAGGAGAATGGGTTCTTTTGGATGATCGTTTCTTCTGAAGTGACATAATTCATATGCTGCTCAAGAGGATCTTCCTCTTGCTGAACCTGACTCAAATCTGCTCCCATGTGTAAATTTTCCATAGCCCCAAAAGGCCTCATGCCTGTCTCCAAACCAAGGTATAAAACAAAAAGAGGGTCATGCCCCGGCTTGTTGATAACCTCTCGTTTTAAAATAGTCATATCTCGATCCATCCCAAAAACCAAAGTTGTCCATTGTGGGTGAGACTGATCCACAAAATAATTTGTGACAATTTGCTCAAACTCAGGATCTAACTCTACATTTTGCCAATTTACTTTCGGCAATCGAATGAAAAACTGGTGCGTATGGTCATTTTCAATCACCTTCAATGTTTCTGGTTGAGTCAACGTTACAACAATACGAACCACTTCATCATTAAAATCTAAATCAACTCGTTTGACGGTTTGAGGAATGGGATTTTTAGCTACAAATTTTTGAACCAACCCTTTTTTTCTTTGGCGATCTTTTTCAATTAAATCTGATACTTTAGGGGCATCAGAAGCTGACCCTGGAAGCAAAACAAAAATGCTTTCAATTTGGTCTTTTTGTTGACGATAAATGATATCGCTCACATATGCTTCTGAAGCTAAATCAACAACCAGTTCCCCCGACTCAAAGCGATACCCCTCTACTATACCTTTCTGCTCCTCACCAACAAGCGGTGCATTCCACTGAACGTCTTCAGGCAAATCAAGAGTAAAACGATTCTCATTAATCGTGGTTTTAAGGGAA
>CAYGMA010000044.1:2901-8003 GCA_964351045.1 uncultured Holosporaceae bacterium
TGTTTTGGTGTCATTTCCTGAAACAGAAAGCCCATCAACCACCATATCCGCATAGATAGGCGCGATGCTTAAAAAAAGCGTTAGAAAAATAAACCGTACAAGGGTAAACACCACGATAGCCTTCCCGTTGACTAGACTTAAACCACAGAATAATAGGATAAACTAGAAAAAAACAAAACTCAAGAAAATCAACTCCCCCCAATAATCATGCGTGACTTTTAAACCGGGGTTCGTATAATGTTGAAATAAAAAAGATCCATATATGACTACACACAAGTCTCTCTCTAATTGTATCCGTTTTTTATCCGCTGATGCTGTTGAACAAGCAAAGTCAGGTCACCCTGGTTTGCCGCTTGGCATGGCAGATGTGATGACCGTGTTATATCGGGATTTTTTAAAGTTTAATCCCCAAGATCCCTTATGGCCAGACCGTGATCGTTTTGTTCTCTCAGCAGGCCATGGATCTATGCTTTTATACGCTACCCTGTATTTAACCGGGTATAACATAGAGTGTGGCATTGAAACCACCACAGGCCCTTTAGGACAAGGCGTTTCAAATGCTGTTGGGATGGCTCTCGCTGAACGTACATTAAGCACCCAATATCCAAATGGATTCGTAAACCATTTTACGTATGTATTGGCTGGAGATGGATGTCTCATGGAAGGTATTGCGCAAGAGGCTATTAGTTTTGCGGGCCACCAAAAATTAGGCAAACTAATTCTCTTGTTTGATGATAACGGTATCACTATTGATGGCAAAACAGATCTGGCTATTACTATTGATCATAAGAAATATTTTGACTCCATGGGATGGCACACACAAACCGTAGATGGGCATGATGAACATGCTATCCATCACGCTTTAAAAGAAGCTCAAAAAGATACCTCAAAACCCAGCGTCTTGCTTTGTAAAACAATTATTGGATATGGGGCTCCCACAAAATCAAACAGTGAAAAAGCACATGGCGCTCCTTTGGGTATGGAAGAGATTTCAGGATTACGTCAACATTTTAAATGGCCTTATGAGTCTTTTGAAATTCCAGAAGATCTTCTGGAATCCTGGCGCTATTTTTCAGATCGCTGCCAATCTGATTATCAAAACTGGTATTCTATGCTTTCTCTATTACCTTCTGAAGAGCAAGAAGAATTTCTTGGGCGTCAATACCAAGACGTTCAGTTTGATACTTCAGATAAATTCACCACAGTAAAAAATGCCTTGTCTGAAAAAAATTCTTTAGCCACCCGTCAATGCAGTGAATTAGCTCTTGATGATTTAAATCGATTCCTCCCAGAGTTAATGGGTGGATCCGCTGATTTATCTGGGTCAAACAATACCCGAATTCCCAACATGGTTGATTTACAAGCCAAAAACCCTAATGGAAACTATATTCATTACGGCATTCGTGAGCATGCCATGGCGGGCATTATGAATGGCCTCACGCTTCATGGAGGCTTTATCACTTATGGAGGAACGTTTTTAGTCTTTTCAGATTATTGTCGGGCTAGCATTCGTTTATCTGCTTTAATGGGCCTTCGCGTTATTTATGTCATGACACATGATTCAATTGGGCTTGGAGAAGATGGTCCCACACACCAACCCATAGAACATTTAATGAGTTTGCGTTTAATTCCAAACCTCCTGGTTTTTCGCCCTGCTGATTTAATGGAAACACTAGAATGCTGGAAATGTGCCCTGGAAGAAAAAAACCGTCCTTCTATTCTTGTTTTAAGCCGCCAAAAACTTCCTCAGCTCAATGACTGGAGAGACCAAAATAAATCAAAAAAAGGCGCCTACATCCTTCATAAAAATGACCTCCAAACAGAGTTCACCCTTATTGCAACAGGGTCAGAAGTAAGCTTAGCTGAAAAAGTATATGAGCAACTAACAAAAGAAGGTTACTCTGGCTCCCTCGTTTCTATGCCTTGTACTGACTATTTTTCGGAATTATCGCCTTCTGAAAAGAAAGAGATTATAGGCGAAGAATCCTCTCTAAAAATCGTTATTGAAGCTGGCGTCACACAAGGATGGGCCTCTATTTTAGGAACTTCAAATCTTTTGGTTTTTGGACTTGATACCTTTGGTGCTTCTGCCCCAGGCCCTGTTTTATATGAGCATTTTGGACTAGATGAACCATCTCTCTCAAAAGCCATTAAAGAAAAATTGATTGAAAGGAAAACACTATGACAACACGTATCGCTATTAATGGACGAATTGGTCGTTTGGTTTTCCGAGCTCTTCTTGAAGGAAAAAGAACAGACCTTGAGGTTGTGGCAATTAATGACTTGGCTGATCCAGAAACATCAGCTCACCTACTCAAGTATGACTCCATTCATGGGCCTCTTCCTTTCGACGTTACATTAAAAGGTAAGACACTCTCTGTAGAAAAACAAACTGTAACCATGTGCCAAGAACGCGACCCAAGTCAGCTTCCTTGGAAAGAATTAAACGTTGATATTGTCATGGAATGCTCTGGTTTTTTCACAAAAAAACAAGACGCACAAAAACATCTTCAGGCCGGTGCAAAAAAAGTAATTATCTCAGCCCCTTCTCCTGATGCAGATAAAACCATTGTTTATGGTGTCAACCACACGTCTCTCACACCCAACGATCTTATTATCTCTAATGCCTCTTGCACCACTAACTGCTTAGCACCAGTTGCTGCCACATTAAATACCGGAATTGGTATTGAGCATGGTTATATGACAACCATTCATGCCTATACAGGTGATCAAAGCCTTATTGACCGTGCTCATAAAGACTTAAGGCGCGCTCGAGCAGGCGCGCTCTCTATGATCCCAACGTCAACAGGCGCGGCAAAAGCTGTTGGTTTAGTTTTGCCGGATCTACAAGGCAAATTAGATGGTACAGCCATTCGCGTTCCAACTGCTAATGTTTCTTTAGTTGATTTAACGTTCACCTCCTCTAAAAAAACGTCTGTAGATGAAATTAATTCTCTCATGAAACAAGCGGCTGAAGGATCCTTAAAAGGCGTTCTAGCTATTAATGATAAGCCTCTCGTTTCAAGCGACTTTAATCACAATTCTCACAGCTCTATTTTTGACGTTACTCAAACCCAAGTCATTGATGGTACGTTATGCCGCATTCTTTCTTGGTATGACAATGAATGGGGATTCTCAAATCGTATGTGTGATACGGCTGTTTACATGCACACATTAGGTTAGCCTTTACAAGCGCTAAGAAAAACGTATCATATTTCAATACAAAAAAGGAAATTTCACATGTCTGGAATAGATCAGCCCTATATACCTGCCTCAAAAAAACTCCCAGAGCTCACACCAAAAGCCATTGTTTTAGGAATGCTTTTAGCGGCTCTTTTAGCGGGTTCCAATGCTTATTTAGCTCTTAAAATTGGGCAAACAGTGACGGCTTGTATTCCAGCGGCCATTATTTCCATGGCAATTTTAAGCCTTTTCAAACGGTCTAATATTTTAGAAAATAATATGGTTCAAACCATCGCTTCAGCAGGAGAAGTCATTGCAGCAAGTGCTATTTTTACGCTCCCTGCTTTGTTGGTCATTGGCTATTGGGAAGAGTTTCCCTTATGGCAAACAGCTGCCATCACCATTTTTGGGGGATTTACAGGTATTTTTTTCTCAATCCCTTTAAGACGCGCTCTTATTTTAGAAGAAAAACTTACTTTTCCTGAAGGCGTTGCAACAGCAGAGGTTTTAAAAGCGGGAGAAAAAAAAGGTAAAAGCGCTAAAAGTATCGTTGCAGGAGGTGGTCTTGCAGCTCTTACACAATTAAGTCAAAGCGCTTTTCAATTTGCCAGCGATTCAATCGTTTATTGGACAAAAGCTGGAAGTAGCCTTATTGGATTTAACGTTGGCTTGTCTCCTGTTATGTTTGGGGCAGGATACATTGTAGGCCACAAAATCGGACTCACTCTTTTGGTTGGGGGAATTCTCATGAACTGGGTTTTTATCCCTCTCTTTGGATTTTTAGATGGAGTTCCTGAAGCCGCTACAGCTATAGAAAGCGCCGCACAACTAAAATCTAATCTTAGATACATCGGTGTAGGTGCCATGATCATCGGAGGTATTTCTGCGTTCTTATCTGTTTTAAAACCAATCCGCGTTGCCATTGGTCACTCTTTTAAGTCTTTTGGGCAAAAACATGATGATTCATCTAAAATGCCCCGAACAGAAAAAGACATCCCTTTTAGCATTGTTCTAATTGGTCTTTTGGTTCTTTTTGTGCCCATCTACATGATCTTAAACTCTCTTTTCACTTCTTTCGACCTCCCTCTCTCTTCTACAACTTTTTTCATTGTTGTTTTCGTTTCATTGATTTGTACGTTTGTTGTGGGTTTTTTAGTGGCCTCAATTTCTGGTTACATGTCTGGACTTGTTGGAACATCATCAAACCCTCTTTCTGGCAGTTTAATTGCATCCATTGTTTTAGTTGCCGCAATTTTGATGGCTATTATTGGAGATGAAATTAACTATGCTGAAAATGTCGCTGCGGCGACAGGCGTTGCTGCTGGATTTATTATGATCACAGCGATGATTGCAGCCATGGGTGTTGTAAGTTGCGATAACCTTCAGGATCTTAAATCTGGTCACGTTGTCGGTTCAACGCCTTGGAAACAAGAGCTCGCTCTTTTTCTTGGTGTTATTGTAAGTGCAATTGTTATTGCACCTATTATGCAAATTCTTTACGAAGCCTATGGAATAGCTGGTATTTTCCCACGCGAAGGAATGGATCCAAGTCAAAATTTAGCAGCCCCTCAGTCTGTTCTTTTGGCTACTATTGCTCAAGGAATGCTAGGAAAATCTCTTCCTCTTAATCTTATTTTTATTGGTGTTGGGGTTGGGCTCGCTGCCATTGCCATTGATACACATTTAAAAAGAACTGGAAAAGGCCGCTTCCCTGCACTTGGTGTTGCTCTTGGGTTATACTTACCCTTTGAGATCGTCACAGCTCTTTTCTTAGGGGGGCTTTTAAAACTTTGGGCAACTAAGACTCAAAAACATGAAAATGGTAATAGTAAAGGGCTTCTTTTTGCTTCTGGACTGATCGCTGGGGAAGCAATCACGGGGATTGTTTTGGCCATTCCTTTCGCAGCCTCTCAAAGTAC
>CAYGMA010000045.1:0-7881 GCA_964351045.1 uncultured Holosporaceae bacterium
AATACCGCAAAACCCCTTTGGACCCTTCCTAAAAAAGACATCACAGAAAAAGCTTATGAAGAATTTTATCACAGCACCTGCGGCGCTTATGACACACCTTGGCAGACCCTTCATTTTCAGGCAGAAGGCATTTTAAATTATACAGGGCTTTTATATATTCCAAGTCAACGCCCATTTGATTTATTTGATCCCAAGCGCGACATTTCTCTTAAACTCTATATCCGCCATGTGTTTATCACAAATGCGGTTTGTAAAAGGGGTTGTCGATGCCGAAGATCTCTCTGTCAACGTGAGTCGTGAAATGCTTCAAAACGATCCTCGCCTCAGAAAAATGAGGCAGGCACTCACTAAAAAAATCATGTCAACCTTAGAAACCCAAATGAAAAAAGATCCGGAAGGCTATCATACGTTCTGGCAAAATTTTGGGCCTGTTTTAAAAGAGGGTCTTTATGAAGAACCCGCAGATAAAGAAAAACTTCTTCCTCTTTGCTTATTCCATTCCCATAAAGAAGGCAAAGAAATCACCCTCGACACATACATCGAAAACCTTAAAGAAGGGCAAAAAGAAATCTATTACCTCAGTGGATCTGAACTGAGCACCCTTAAAAACAACCCAAATTTAGAAGGCTTTGAAAAGCGAGGCCTGGATGTGCTTCTCCTAACAGACCCAGTGGATGAGTTTTGGACAACCATGGCTGCAACCTATAAAGAGCATAAGCTAACCTCAATCACTTCTTCCAGCATTGATTTAGCAGCCTTTGACGATAAGAAAGAGCAAAAAGAGAAAAGCAAGTCTGACACCGATTTTTCTCCTCTTCTTAAGGTCATAAAAACAACGCTTGGATCTGAGATCAAAGAAGCCCGCATTTCTAAACGCTTGAGCTCAAGTCCTGTTTGTTTGGTCCAAGACGAATCTGGCATGAGCGCGCGCCTTCAGCAAATGCTACAGCAAGATCAAAAAATCAATCTCACAGAGAATCAAATCCTTGAACTCAATCCAGATCATGCACTTATCCAAACCATGTTAAAAGAGGTGGATCAAAAAGATAAGCAACAAGATCTCACAGATAAATGCTGGCTCCTCCTCGATCAAGCGATGATTGTTGAAGGCATGGCGGTTAAAGATGGGCAAGCCTTTGCGGCACGCCTTAACCGTGTGTTGAATGCTTAAGAAGCTTCTCCAGTCTCCTGCCCCCATCGTTGCGCAAAAGCTTCTGGGGGCAACGCTATCCCACAAACATAAACAAGGACTCATCACTGAAACAGAAGCCTATAGAGGCGCTGATGATCCAGCCTCTCATGCCTATAAAGGCCCAACCCCTCGATCTAAAATAATGTTTGGGCCATCCGGGGTTGCCTATGTTTATCTCATTTATGGCATGCATCATTGCCTCAACATCGTCACAGAACCCGAAGGAACTGCCAGTGCCGTCCTCATCAGAGGCGTTTTACTGCCAGATGGCACGCACCTCAATGGACCTGGAAAAGTCTGTAAGTATTTTGGCATCACACGCCAACACCATAATGGACAGATTATAAACACCCCTGAGAGCCTCCAGCTCTCTCTTCCATCCAAGACTCCTCCTTTTTCACAAACCCCACGCATTGGCATCAAAAAAGAAGGCCTAGATAAATTGTGGCGCTATGTTTTAAAAACACCTTAAGTTTTTTACAAACCCCCCTTTCTCGTAGAGGCCAAAAAAGGGGTTCTAGGAGCCAAAAAACGCCTCCTAGAGGTCAAAAAACGGCCTCAAAAGGCCCAAAATTGACCTCAAAACGCCTAAAAATTGAGTCCTAATATCTTTTTATTAAGAAGGCAAATATCTTCGGAAACCCTTATCTACCCTCGATGATAGGGGTGTCCGGCCTCAATTTGTTGACATCGATAAAGTTGCTCCAAAAGCATCACTCGCACAAGTTTATGTGGCCATGTCAACTGGCCAAAAGACAGCTTGTAATTGGCTCTCTGCTTCAATTCTTGCGTATGACCATCTGCTCCACCTATAGCAAAAGCAGGATGTTTTCCTTGATCTCTCAAACGCAGTAATAGTGCATTCAAATCAAGTGTTGAAAGAGATTTTCCTGTTTCATCCAACGCAATTAAAGCCTCGCTGGGCTTCAATGCATTAAGAATAAAATCAGATTCTTTGGCTTGTTTTACCTGAGGATTTTTATCCCGCGCCTCATATTCAGACACCCTCACGCTAGCCCCTAAACGCTTTAAGTAAAGCTCGCACAACGCATGTTCCGGCCCAGATTTCAAAGCCCCAATGGCATAGATTGACGCACGCAACATTAGGCTTTTTTGCCCTTGCCTTTGCTTGGTTCCTTCAGTCCGTAGTAGTTGCTTTTGAAATACACCTTCAAAGCGTATCGAATCAAAACATCTAAAATAGCTGCCACCGGAACAGAGATCAAAATACCAACAACGCCCATGGTTGCACCACCAATATACAAAGCTAAAATCACCCAAATAGGACTTAGCCCCACTTTCTTGCCCATGATTCTAAAAACAAGAATAAAGTTTTCAAGAACCTGCCCTACAAGATAAACCATTAACACCCCAAAAAATGCCCAAGAAAAGTCAAATTGAAGATAGGCAATCGTTAAAGCAATGAAGAAGCTAATGTAAAATGTAAAAACGGGAACGAAAAAAAACAACCCGGTCAGAAAACTAATGATAAGCGCGTGTTTCAGGCCTAAGGATGTTAAAAACACCACATAATAAAACATAAAAATAAGCCCTAAAATAAACTGCCCCCGCACATAACTCACCAACCGCATATCAATCGCTGAGAAAATACTTAAAGTGGTTTTTTTGTATTGCTGTGGGACTAAGTCTGAAATCTTTCGAAAGATATATTCAGCATCCCGTAAAAAATAAAACGTAAAAATAGGCAGTAAAATCGCATACAGAATAATGTCTGTTAAGAAAGACGTGCTCCCAAGAACCCTCAAAAGCGTCTGCTTTAAAAAACTCAAAACATCTGGCATGAAAGATGTAAAGTCTACCTGTAAGTCTGCAAACTTTTTCATAAACTCAAAGTTATTTAGCCTCACACGGTCAGAAACAAGTTGACCATACTCTGGCAATACACTTAATAAATTCCACAACTCTTCTTGAAGAAGTGGAATCATAAAAACCAAAAGCAGAACAAAAAAGCTTAAAGACGGTAAAAACACAATTAATGTACTTTGTGTCTGGCTAAGCCCTAACTCCACACAACTTCGTTTAGCAGGCAAAAGCAAATAAGCAAGAATTGAACTTAAAATAACTGGCATCAATACGGCTCTTGAAACATACACAAATGCAGCTACTAAGATACTTGAAAAAATAAAAAGAAAACGATGACTCATGATTCCTGCCTCACCTTTTGAGCCTTAAGGGTTTGCCTAAATATCTCATAATACCTCCATGTAGAAAGCAGCGTTGTTGCGACTAACATAACAAGTATAATATCAATAACTAGATTTAAAAAATACAAAAGAATAACTTTCTGAAAAACAACGCAAAAAATAAACAATATTTGAAAAGATGTATTTATTTTACTCGCCCAAACTGGCTTAAAATCAACAAACCGCCTCAGCTTTTTCAAATAAAAAATGCCTGAAAAAATCAAAAAATCTCTAAATAAAACCAGCGCACAAATCCAAAAAGGGATATCCCCTAAATAAGCTAATGTTAAAAAAAGAGTTATAACTAAAAACTTATCTGCAATAGGATCCAATACTCTTCCTAACTCTGTTTCCTGTTTAAAAACCCGGGCCACATAGCCGTCAAGCATATCTGACACCCCAGAAAGAGTAATAAGAATCAACGCAACAAGCGTTTCATTCAGCAAAAGCGCTGCCATAATAGGCGGAACAGAAAATAACCGAAAAAATGTCAGAATATTTGCAAATGTCATACTTTGTCCAAGCTAGTGATTCAAAAAAGGAGAAAGGTGCTCAAAAGAGACGTGATGCTTTTTCATCTCTTGCTCAAGAGAATCGGCGCTCCCTAAATACGAAAACTCAACGTCCATCGTTTTTTGGCTAAATTCTTTTAAAGACGCTCTAAAAACCCGTGGAAAACTATTAAGAAGCCCAAGAAGCTTTTCCATACTTCTAAGCCCTTGGATAGGAATTTTATACGTATATAGATCTGGCGTTAAGTCTTTAATCAAGTGCGCAGAAAACCAGTTATCCATTAAAATTTTAAAGATTTTAGTGAGGTGATGCTCTAACGAAATTTCATTCAATAGATCTAAACTCGTTAGCTGATAAATAAACGGCCTTAAATCGAAAAGACCAAACGGCTTAACAATTATTTTTTCCAAAGAAGCTTCTCCCTCTGGAGCCTCTTCAGAAAGCTTAAAAATAACAATCAAAATAGCATCGACAGCATAGCGCGAGGAAAACTGCTCAAACAACTCTTTACTAGAAGCTTGGCGATACATGTCCACCATACCTTGATCTTCTAAATCTCCCAAAGGAAGCAAAAAATCAAACACAGGATAAATTTTCTCAATTTTTTGAAATCCCTCCAGTGCCTCTGAATAAAATTGCAAAGGCCCATCTCCTTTCTGCAAAAAAGGTAGAACAATAAACCTTGGCATCATTTGGTCTAAATATGGGATTTGATTCTTCTGAAGAAAACCATGCACTTTTGCGCGATCAAAGTGATGCACAATCGTTGCACGATAACGCGTTGGAGAAAACTTTTCATCTCGGAAAGAATAATTGACTAAAAAAGAAGTTGGATCTTTTAGTTTTTCTTGAAGCGCTGGGTGGTATTGAACAGGAACCAAACGATATAATAGAGTCTGAAAACTTTTTTTCACCCCCTCATCAACAGCCCTTTTTTTAGCCTCGTTTGCAGAGTTTGATTCAACATCTACAGAAATATCAATTTGATAATGGTCTGCCTTTAAATGGGCTTGAAGGCTCAAGCAAAAAAAGAGAGAGAGACAAACGGCATAAAACAAACGTTTTTTATATGCCATATCCCTCTCCTTTTTTAAGCGTTTATTTAACCAACAATTTCCTCTGATGTGAAGAAGAAATCAATTTCTCTTTTAGCAGAGTCTTTAGAATCAGATCCATGAACGCTATTAGCATCAATGGATTCAGCAAAATCTTTCCGGATTGTTCCATCAGCAGCTTCTGCTGGATTTGTTGCACCCATAATTTCGCGGTTTTTCATAATTGCATTTTCGCCTTGCAATACCTGAACCACAACAGGGCCAGAGCACATAAATGTCCAAAGATCTTTGTAAAAAGGACGTTCCGCATGTTCCCCATAAAACTCTTGAGCTTGCTTCTCTGTTAAACGAATGCGTTTTTGAGCCACAATACGTAACCCATTTTCTTCAAAACGGCTATTAATAGCACCTGTAAGGTTTCGCTTCGTTGCATCTGGCTTAATGATAGATAATGTTTGTTCCATTTTATTCTCCTTTTATGGTGCTTTTCATATCATAAATTCCAAGAAAAATGATAAAAAAATAATATTTTTAACCTGTTTCAGCTGTCTTTTCCCACTTTCCTTGCAGTGTTTGAGTCCAATAAATGCATTTCACATTTGCCTGTTGAAAGCTCTTCCAGCGCTTGCGTGCATCGCCTAAGGCCTGCTCATCTTTGCCCTCAAACATATCAACAACTCGCTTGATATCAGAGCTTAAACACTCAGAATCATAAGAACTCAAAGCGATAAATACATCTGGGTTATTAGAAAACGTCAGTTGAGAGCTCAACCAAACAGGTGTCTCAAGTGCGTGTTCTTCACCTTCGAGCCCGTGCGGAATAAAAGCAAGCGGCGTATACGTCCAAAGAACCTTATCCAGCTTTTCTAAAAACTCCTGGTTTTCGTGGTACACACAACACCGCAAACCTAAAGAATAGATTTTATCAATAAGCGTTGGAAGCGTGTCAAACACACCTGTTTTTTCTAAATGATAAAATCCAACTTGTTCAAGCATAATTAGGGTTTACTTGCTCTCATAGTTATTTTTCACAAACGTATTTAAGAGCTGAACACCAAACCCATAAGCAACATGACCGCTTAATGGATGTGGCTTAGCTCCCCAAGCAGTGCCTGCGATATCCAAATGAACCCAAGGCTTGTCATTCACAAAACGTTTCAAGAAATGAGCGGCTGTTGAACTTGATGCTTGCCGTGGCCCCGCATTGTTAACATCAGCAATTTTCGAATCAATAAGCTGATCATAGGCCTCACACAAAGGCATTTGCCATACTTTTTCATTCACCTCAGACCCTGCTTCTTTTAACTGCTGCGCTAAAGACTCATCATTACTAAACAACCCCGCATGCTCATGTCCTAAAGCAATAACAATTGCTCCTGTTAAAGTTGCTAAGTCAATAATACATTTAGGATCATAATTCTTCTCTGCATAGGCCAAAACATCCGACAAAACAACACGCCCCTCTGCATCTGTGTTTGTCACTTCAATGGTTTGCCCAGAATAGGTTGTAATAATATCACCAGGGCGATACGCCTCCCCATCTGGAGAATTTTCTGCTAGCCCCACTAACCCAACAACATTCACCTTTGCTTGTCTTAAGGCTAAGACTTTCATGAAAGACGTCACAACAGCTGCCCCTGTCATATCATACTTCATATCGTCCATATTTGCAGGCGGTTTCAAAGAAATCCCTCCTGTATCAAAAGTCACCCCTTTTCCAACAAAGACTAGAGGCTTTTCAGAAGAGTCTCCATTCATCCATTCCATAATAGCCATGCGTGGTTTATGAGCACTCCCATTTCCAACAGCAAGAATGGCATTCATCCCTAATTGTTCTAATTTTTTATCATCAACAATTGTTACTTTAATCCCAAGCGCTTCTAGCTCTTTAATGCGCTCACAAAAAGTTTCTGGATACAAAACATTAGGTGGTTCATGCATCAAATCACGGGTTAAAAACATCCCTTGTGCAACTGATTCTTTCTCTTGAAAAAGAGATGCTGCATCGTCTTCATGAGCCCCAACAATGTTAACTTCTTTAATATGGAAAGAAGGCTCTTTTAATTTTGTTTTATACTTCAAGAACTCATAGCTTCTGAGCTTCAAGCCAAACGCAATGTGTGCCGCAAATTCAGTGTCCGAAATCGCATTTTCACAAGATACTGGCACATGAACAGTTACTTGATCCTGCTTTAAGTTTTTCACTTCAACGAAAAGCTTAGCGCCAACCTCAGTGATATCATACGCTTTTAGAGAATCTTTTTTCCCTAAACCATACGCTAAAACTTTTGCTTTTCCAGAAAAAATGGTGCGAAAAATTCCCTTTTTCCCTGAAAATCCAGCATCTTTCAAAGCCTCTGAGCTCACCATATCCTTACCCGAGCTACATACCTGCAACCCCTCTTTTTCTTCAAAACAAGGAATGCAATGAATTGCATTTGAATCGTGTGCGTCTTGGGTAAAGTGAATCTTCATAATTGCTCCTAAAATAAGTTAAAAAAATTCTACAACTTCAAGGCTCTGAGTCAACCTTAATTTTTGAATAATTCAGTTTATTTCTTTACTTGAAGTCCTAAAGTACGTAGAATTTTCACAAACACAAAGAAAGTTATTTTATGTCTTTTTCAGGTTTCGAATTATTCTCTATCTTTCTAGTCATTTTGGCTCTGATCACAGTTTTTAAATCAATCATTTCCGTCACTCAAGGATATAACTACACTGTAGAGCGGTTTGGAAAATTCACTCAAACCCTTAAACCTGGTCTGCATATCATCATTCCTTTCGTAGATCGTATTGGTGCCCGAATTAATATGATGGAAAATGTCTTAGATGTTCCATCACAAGATGTTATCACGAAAGATAATGCCCGGGTCCATGTAGATGGCATCGTTTTTTACCAAATATTTGATGCTCCTAA
>CAYGMA010000046.1:0-356 GCA_964351045.1 uncultured Holosporaceae bacterium
AACAAACTACAGACAGAAAACTTTGTGACGCATCTTAATTTTGATGGGGAGGTTAAGTTCTTAGAAAGCAATGCACCTCAAGATCTCTGGCTTAAATCCAAAGGAACTCTTGTTGAAGGGACTTGGCAGCCTCAAAACTTAACGTTAATCACATCATCTCTTTCTATAGAGAAAGGAACTTTTTCTTCAAGAGAAAAATCAGACATAGAGGTTAAAAAGCTAACAGTTTCTAAAGACTCTTTATTAGGAGCTCAGGAGTTAGCTCTTTCTGCGCACAATTTAACCAATCATGGGCAGATTGGAGCAGCAAAGACGTTTACCCTTTCAAAGAAAATAGGGGCGTTTGAAAATCAGGG
>CAYGMA010000046.1:366-7879 GCA_964351045.1 uncultured Holosporaceae bacterium
ATGGTAAATTCTATGGGTTGGGCAGAAGTACACTGGTTACTATAGGAAACTTTGATTCCGAAGCCCTAAAATCTTTTATGGAGGAAAACTTCAAAGGCTTTGAAAGTGAAGTGAGCTATGCCGAAATTAAAGATCCATTCAAAAAAAATAGGGCCGTTTGAAAATCAGGGTGTCATGAGGTCTGATGGAAAGTTTACCCTAAGTATGGCGTTCCCCCATGAAAAGGAACAGCTTGGAAAGATTTCAGGTGCTGATGTTGAGGTGGATTTTAAGGGAGAAGAGGTGCAAGAGCTTGTTTTAACACGCGGTCATTTTGAGGCCAAAGAAAAACTATCTCTTCGAACAGGGCGTGCAAATCCCATAACACTCTCTGGCGCCAAGTTGATCTCGCCACTTCTTGTGACAGATGCAACAGAGTTAACCGCGCCAGAAGGTTTGGCAGATATTGATAGACTGCGAGTGATTGTTCGTCCAAGTTATCCTTTTCAGTTAATAGAAAATCTTCAACTCAATGGTGTTTTTGAGTTAGCAGAAGAAAAAACATCCCTTGATTCTGCTCAAGCAAAAGCTGAGTTGGAAGCGGTGTATGCGCCCATTAAAGCACCGTTGGAAACAGATGCAACATACCGAGTCAATATTTTTGCACAGTTAAAAGCCAAAGGATTCCGGGTATTTGTGCCAGGATCTCATATGCAAGTAGGCCTTCAACCTATTAAGTATGATGAACCCGGATATGACCATACTATTGGAACGAAAACAGGTGCTCTTGATATTAGGGCAGGAGAGATAGACATTTTTGCTCATACCTTTGACCTTCAAAAGGGTGTTGTGATTGCCCAAAATGGAGCCATTCGAGCGCCAAATCTTATTCATTTAGGGCGTCTGGTGAGGGATCCAGATTCCGATGTTTTTGCGACGTTTTTCAGTCATGAACAATGCCCGACATCACACAATTTGGGGAATAATATTTTTAACGTTGTTTTAAAATGGGGCGGACACACATTTTCTGATGTGTATGATGGACGGCATTTATTGCGTATGCCCTTCTTTTCTCCAAACGCGTCAGGAATTTGTTTTAAAGAAAAATTTCTTCTGCATGGGAAGTTGAAGCACCAAGCCACCCTTGAAGGTAAAAAGTTAACGTTAGGTCTGACGGCCCCGGCTATTGTGGAAAGTGGAAAAATTAATGTGAGTGAACTGAACCTTCAGAATAATCTTCTGACGTTATGTATGATCAAAGGAGGATTAACTCATGATTATTATACGTTTAGGACTTTATTGGTTCATAAAAAGCATAGACATCTAGATCTTATTTCAAGAATTAGGCAAGGGGAAACACTAGTATCTGAAAAATGGGTTAAACCAAATCATACTAATTGCACACTGAAATCTCAAACATCAACAGCTAAACAATTCTCCCTTTCCGCTCCCTCGGCAATCAACACGCAGTCAATCAGCTTCGAGAATGGGGCGTCTCTTCATAATGTGGGCAGCATCTTAAACATTGTGAACCTCCCACCAAATTCACCTATTAAAAGTGAGGATGTTGTGGCGGGGCTATTTCAAAAAAGAATTTCTGGGACTTTAAGTAGTAGAAATTCTTTAAGTATAAATCGTTCAGAAAAACAGCTTTTCCCCATTAGAAAAGGGTTGAGGCAGAAATTAGAACACAATTATAGACTTCAATTTAAAAAATATGCGCTGCCTAAAAGCTATGCGTATGATTGGGGCGGAGTTGATCCATGGTATCCGTGCACCTTCCTTCAACTGACTAACAGCTTTGAAGGCGCTCAACAGACTTTTTCTGCTCAAACAACGTCAGTTGGGCCGGTGGCTGTATCGAATACAGTATCTTTGGAAAGCCAACTATCTGCGCCATTAGTTTTAGTGCGTGTGGGTTCGAAAGGGTTGGTGATTGGTTCTAAATCGGTTTTTCGTCCTCCACCGGTTCCAATTTACACCTTTGATCGGGAAGAAATGTTTAAAGGGTTTTATGAGCTTAACCCTGCCATAAAGATCGACTCTCCTTTGCCAAAGCCCTTCAATTTTCTCATGACCAATATCTGGTTTGATGAAGGGAAGGCGAACGATTTTTACAAGTCTATTCAAGAGCATATTATTGTAAGAGGTCAAAGAAATACGCTGTCTCGTCATCAAGGGAACGCTTTATTTATTGGCCCGCCAAAACATCTTATTGAACATGTGAGAAAAGGCGCTCAAGAAAGATTGGGTCGCGGTGTTATTGAAATGGGAAAGGCTATTGATGCCGCTTATGTGCAAGTCCTTCATCAGAATGCCTCCAAAATGTTGGCGCCTTTTCTGCAAAATTCAGAGGAGGTATATTCTCAGGAAATTGTTCCTTATTTAAAGAATCTTCCGGCTCCAGAGCAAGTGCCGTTTTTGTATTATACATACACAAACATGAATGGCCAAAGCGTCTTAGAGCCAGAGTTATTTATTCCGATGAAGTTTTTTCCTGGATATAAAGAATCTGTGAGGTCTCTTGGGACATTGATTGCCATTCCTTACCATGTGTCTTTGAGACAAGTACAAAGGCTTTTAGGGCCTGAAGTAGCCTTAGGCCCTTTGAGTTTAACAGAGGAAGCGTTTTCAGAAAATGTTGTGCCTCACGAAGAACAAGGGCTTCCTTCTGGCTCAATCACCGTTCAGGGGGATATTAGAACAGCTGGATCGGCCTTAATTATGGCAGATGGAGATGTTTTTCTAACAGGAGCATTGGATGCAGAAGGTAAGGCCTTTTTTGTGTCTCTTAAGGGAAATGTTGCCTTAGAATCTGAATTTGAGCGCCATGCTACAGCCCATGGATTTAGAGAATCGCTTGATAACCCGGTTCAGATAAAAGCCATGTCGGATATTGTGCTGGTATCTCTTCAAGGAATGACCAGTCTTAAAGGAGTAGATGTTCGTTCTGAAGACGGAAACATTACCATTCAAGGAAAGCATGTGAATGTAAGAGCCTTGCTTCTCCATTCTTACCAAAGCTATCACCAAGGTAGATCTCATATCACCCGCCGATCAACTAAAGCCAGAAAAACAACTATATCTGCTGCTCAAGGAGGGGTGAAAGTGGAGGGAAAGCAGGAAGCTGTAACTGCAGGGGTTGATATGAAAGCAGGAGAAGATGGTATTGTCCTCACTTCAGCTCACCTTACTAAACGAGGAACATATGAATCAGATTCTGTCTCTGTTTCAACGAATAATAAGAGATTTTTGAGGAATAAAACATCCCACCATCAATCCTCTTCACAGTATCACGTGAGTGATTCTCTTGAAAGTACAGGCGGTATACATAGTACTTCTTCAATTTATCCTTATCAAGCGCTTGCCCCGGAGTTTATCCTTCCAAAAGGACAAATGCATAAAATAAGCTCTGTTCATGGAGCTGAAATCCCTGCAGCACAAGATATTCACCAAGTGATGTGCCAGTCAAAATCAAGTAATTTTGTGCGTTCTGTAATGGAGGGGAGATCAAGTTTAACGCGCATCCCAAGACCCATGCAACTGAGGGGAGGGGGGCGTCTGGTCTTTGAGGTGTTGCCGTCTATTCTTCCACATAATTCTTCTCGTCCAGCATTATACATAGAACTTGGGCCTCAGGGAAATGATCCACGTTATAATGCAGTGATACCTGGAGGATCAGTTCTGAACCCAGCATGGTTGGAAGGAGTTTTAGATCTTTATCCTGGCCAAATTCAAATAGAACATATTTCCCTGGTTCATCAGGAGTCCCACTATCGGGTTGTTTCTCTTAGCCCTGTATTAAGCGTGGCAACAAGTATTGCTGTAGGGGTTTTAACACAAGGAGTGGGTGCTAGTTTGTTGGGAGTTACTAGTCAAACATCTATCTTCTTTGCCAATGCAGGGTTTACAGCGTTATCAACAAATCTTGCACAAGGAATTATGGGCACAGTGGTTGGAGATGAGAGAGCGCTTGAACGCAGTTTTAATGAAAATGCCCTTAAAAGCATGGTTGTTAATATAGCTGGGCAATATGTAAGCCAAGAAGCGTGTGATAAATTAGGGATCCAATTGAATCCAAAGAAAATGGGCTTTGATGATGTTGCGGGGAAAATTGCTGTTGAAACAGTTATTAAAGGCACATTAAATGGATTGGTATTTAACCAGGAAGTAGGGAGAGCTTATGGGCAAGCAGCGATCTCGTCGTCAGTTAATTCTATTGGTAGCAGCTTAGCGGCACAAATTGGGAAAGCAAAAGACGATCTGTCAGAATTTCTTCACAAGGGGCTTCATGGAGTCGTTGGAGCTGGTATGGGGGCAGCTTTAAACTCAAAAAATCCAGGTCAAGGAGCTCTCAGTGGCGCATTCGGCGCCGTTGCTTCAGAAATTATTGCAGAGGCTTTAACGCCGGTTCAAACTCAACTGAATGAGGCTCGATTTTCACGTTATGAGGAACAAAGGGATGCACAAAAAGCGGCGTTGGGAAGAGACCTTACTCAAAAAGAAAAAAAAGCTCTTAAGTATCAAGTTGAGCAGGATTTGACCAAAAACATTCAGCTTAAAGCGCAACTTGCAACAGTGTTTGCCAGTAGCCTTATTGGATTAGATCCAGAGATTTCAAATACCGCGGCTAAAAACGCCCTTGAGAATAATTTTGTTAATTTTGTGATCTCAGCGGGGATGATCGCGTGGTCAGCTTATGAGGCGCTTGAGACGTATCGTGAGATTAAAAAAAATGGTGAAGAATACAAAGGACAAGCAGTTGCATTGGCGATTAAGCAATTTGGAAGAGACGCTCTTCTATCACTTGTTGGGGGTAAAATTGCAGGAAAGCTTCTTGGAATGGCAGCTGGGCCAGCCGCTAAGTTATTTGAGAAACTATTGGCTCAAAACCCTCTTTTAAGGCAGGTTGCGTCAAAACTTGGGATTGTGATTAGAAAAGTTAAGGAATTAGATGACAAGGCAGATGCTTTGATTAAGAAAGGATATAATAAGACGAAGGAGGTTTTTAAAGAAAAACTTAATATTCCTAAAAAAGCCCCTGTTCCAACACCATCAGGTACTTCTGGGATTCCAAGAAGCTTTCCTGCGCCTAAACCCCCCAAGGAAACGCTTTCATCGAGTTTGCGGAAACAGGGCCCGCCTGTTGCGGATAAACCGAAGTTAAACAGTAAAGGGAAAGCGGCGCCTAAGACCGCTCCGAAGTCACCCACTAAAGCTGCGACCAAAACGCCACCAGAGGTTAAACCAAGGCCAGGGAAGTATCAGGAGGCTACACCCTCACAGAAAATCCCCAATAGCAAGGGCCAAATTCCTCCTAAAGTGGCGCCAAAATCAGCCGCTCCACCCAAATCCACCCCGCGTAAAAAACCGGTTCCGGCTCCGCGGAGGGCTAAAGCCGCAGTTGATGAGACTTCTCGTGTCAGACCAGTTAATGGACGGAAACCAATTAATCACGAATATGCAGGAAAAACGTATCCGTTAGAAAAATTGTCACAAGAACTGAGAAATAAATATCCACACAGTGTTCCTTTCACGGGAAATGGCTATCCAGACTTTTCAAGATATGCTATGAAAAAAGTTAAGATTAAGATGACTGGAACAAAAAAAGATTTTGACTTAGCTAATAAGGCAGCAGGCTATTCAAAAACTCCTAAAGACCATACTTGGCATCATCATCACGATGGGAAAACAATGCAACTGGTTTCTACGGATATACACGATGCTATTAGACATACAGGAGGGGTCGCAATTGTCAAAAAATGAAACAGAAATTTTTAAATCCATATTTAACTTTTTAGATATTTCTTTACCTAAAAGTTACAAGAAATTTTTACTGGAAAATAAAAACTTTGATTTTTCTGAAAAGGAGAAAAATATCTTTATAGTAAATAAAACAAAATTTTCAGGTGTTTTAAGATTTTTTTATGAATTTTCTTCAAACATCAATGATGACATTCTTTATCACCTAAAATTATATCGGTATAGGATTCCTAAGAATATGATATCCATTGCGTGTGACAACTATGGAAATCAAATTCTCCTCTCCGTCAAAGGTCCTGACTATGGGAAGGTGTATTTTTGGGACCATGAGCAGGAAGCTGACACAGAAAATGGGGAGGAGCCAAGTTATAATAATTTAACGTTGATTGCAAATTCCTTTGATGAGTTTATGAATGGTTTGTATGGAGAAGAGGAGCTTGAGGAAGAGTAGAGGTTCCTAAGAACAAGCCATTCTTCTAAAAAAACCCCCCAAGGAAACGCTTTCATCCAGTGCTCGGAAGCAAGGTCCGCCGGTTGCGGATAAACTGAAGGTAAATAGCAAGGGGCAGGCGGCGCCTAAACCAGCTCCCAAATTGCACTCTGGAGCAAAGCAAAAAACGCCACCAGAGGTTAAACCAAGGCCAGGGAAGTATCAGGAGGCTACACCCTCACAGAAAATCCCCAATAGCAAGGGCCAGCTTCCTCCTAAAGTGGCGCCAAAGACATCTAAGCCAACTAAATCCACTTCAGGCAAGAAACCTGTTCCTGCTCCCAAACCAACTGAGTTTTCCGGCCTGAATCCAGCTGATCGGTGGAACTGGGGCACGAATGCAGCTCATTACATTAAAGAATTGGAAGTAAGATCTGGATTTCCATTTCGCCAAATACAAAAAGGGCACTTGGCAGATGCTATGAGGACTGGTAACTTTAGGAAGTTGTCCGTAGCTGAGAGGTTGGAACACTCTAAACCCTTTAAAAATACGGCTTTTAAAAACAAATTGATCAAGGAATGGGAAGTGCAGACTGGTCAAAAGTGGCCTAAATATTCATCCAATGTATATAGTAAAGGTGGTAATTTAATAGGACAGGAAGGTTCATATTATCCAGCCCATCATATTATTCCACAGCAATTTGAGGGACCCCATAAGTGGTGGAACATAAAACCATTACATGTAGTAGACCATATTAAAGTGCATAGTAGTGGGGTGGCTCCATTGAAAAGTATTGTTAAAGGAGTTAAGTGAAAATGAATTTTGGATTTCTAGAACAGTACAAAGTTCGGCCATTTGAAAATCCATCACATGCAACATTAGTATATGGTGTGAATGAAAGTGAAATAAAAAAAGCAGAAAAAAAACTGGGCTTTTTGTTTCCAGGTGAAATTCGTAATTTTTATGAAAAAATAGGATACAGTAAAATTTGTGAAACTAGATCAGGAGAGGTGGACTTATACAATCAAAACTATATTCTTCCCCCTATGGTTGCAGCAACTTTTTATGAAGCGATTTTAAGGTTTCAGGAAAAGGAGATAGAAGAGCCTGTTGAGTGTGACGGGTTTTATATGAACAACTCTATCATTGATTTGTTTGAACCAGGTGATTTGCCTTTTTTTGAAATTTCGGATTCTGACTCATTTATGGTCTTGAAACCAAAGTCTGAAAATCCGAATGCAGTATGGTATATGGGTCAAGAAAAGATAGAAGAGTCCCTGGAGCAGTTTATTTATAAGCTTTATCATGTTTCAACAGACTATTATGCAGAGAGCTGGTAG
>CAYGMA010000047.1:0-289 GCA_964351045.1 uncultured Holosporaceae bacterium
CAAGGACCTTGGTAAATGTAAATAGCCCGATCATTTGTGGTGATGAAGGCAGGATAAGCGGCATAGGTGGTGAGCGGTTTGAATGCAGAGTCACGGGCCCATCTAAAGGCAAAAGCGGTGACATCTCCATATTCCCAGCGGCCTTTTACACTGCCTGATTTTCTTTCAAGGGTGGTTTGGCCAACAACAAGTCCCCAGTTAATAACCAGTTGGCCATGTGCTTCATTGATTTGATTTGCTCTAAAGGTGATTTCAAAATCAAGGCCTGGGGTATCTTTTTGTTTTTGTG
>CAYGMA010000047.1:299-2176 GCA_964351045.1 uncultured Holosporaceae bacterium
TTTAACTTCAGCAGCCTCTTTGAGGAATGTGAGTGCTTGATCCATGTTGCTATACAGATCATTTTTCTGCATGGTGTCTAATTCCTCGGCAGAAATATTGTCAAACAAGGTGAAGAAGGTTTTAATTTCTTGGTCAGAGACTTCTTCCCCAGCCAAGGTTTGATCATTGATGTTATTGGTGAACGGGAACTTGCCGGCTAAGGTGTTATTGAAATAGCTTGCAAGAGTTTCATAATCTTGGATGGCTGTTTTTGAGGCATTTACCTTACAGCGGTTGTATATGTTGTTTTTGATGGTGCGTTCAACTTCATTAAAGTAATTCGCAGAACTTGCTTTGAGTTGTTCTTTTGGAATGGCCTCAAAACATTTAGGGAACGTGATTTCATTTGCCTCTTTTAGAAGGAAGGTTTCAAGGCGTGCCACACCATTATCGGGCTTTTTCTTTTGATACGCATCTAGATCATTGTTAATGATTGTCCATTTTTCTAGAAGGGTGATTTGACGGTTATCAAGGACAAAAATAGAATTGCTCAGCATTTCTACGAGCGGTTTTGTGTAGGTGCTTGCAAATCTGTGAAGCTGTTCTGTGCTCTTTGTAAAGATTGTTTTTAGAAGAGGCTTATCAGGAACGTCATAAGATTTTAGGGCGAGGTTTTTATCTCCTTTCCACCAGCTAAAGGTGTCTGTGGAAATGGGGTAGTAGTTGTGATCTTCCAGCATTTTATCAAGTCTGCCAAGCGCTTGAGACAGCTGCTGCTGGACAAGGGTGCGTAATTTTATAAAGGACTCGACTTCGCCTGTTTTTTCTAGTTGGGAAAGCAATTCAATGAGCTTTGGTGCTGCTTTAATCAAGTTATCAACCTGAGAGAGTGTATTTGCTTCAAGACTAGACTCCAATGCAAGAGATTTCATATCTATGAGTTTTTGAGATCTGAAAATGATATTGGCAATGTTTTTATGAAGAGATTGACGGGCCAATTCTCGAAGGGAATCTCCTAAGTCAGAGGTGAAGTCACTCATCTTGTCGTCTAAGAATGTTTTGTAACTCTGAACAACTTGCAGGGCAATGTCTAGGGCCAAACTATCCCAGAAAAGAAGTTCTTCTTCGGATGTATGTGCAATGTAATTTGTATCAACAGGCTCTTGCATGAATGGTTGATTTAAGAAGTTTGCAAGATCGCTGCTGAACTTCTTCAGTCCAAGAGAGGCTGTGATGGAGGTGGTTGAAGGACTAATGGTTAAGAAATACCCCGTGAATGGAGAGCCAAATGAGCGCAAATTTTCACGAGACACTTGATATAAGACATTTATATCTAAGCGGACTTTATCGAGGTACTGCGTATCAAATAATTTAATATTGCGAACTTTGTTTAGCGTTTCAGAATATGCATACCCAGGTGAAAAAGTTGTATTTGCAAGCCAGTTTACATCGCTTCTATCAAACAGTTTAATAAAGTTCTCTGAAAGGTTTTTGAGCTCTTTTAGTTCTGAAATCGTTGGGATATCTGAATAGTTATTATCAAGGTTTTCGAGCGCTTTTTGTAACTTGATGGCGAGTTGATAGTTTTTAACAGGGTCAAGGGTGCGCTGACCAAAATTAATAACTAAATTGTAAAGGCGCTCTTCCGCTTTGAGCTTGTAGTGATTGAGGCTGAACTTTTTGAAGTTTCCATTTTTGAGAAGAGAAATAATAAAAGCGTCATTGCGTCTTAAGAAATCTTGAGAATACGAAAAGTTGTAAAGGTAGTTCACAAGTTGTGCAAAGGAATTCACGTTTGGTTGCGTGTTTAAATTGTTAAAGGTTTGGATGTTTCTTTCTAAAGAATAAAGCGCATCAACGAAGCCTTGTAAAACAAGATAGTCTGTGGTTGCAAGAG
>CAYGMA010000047.1:2186-7843 GCA_964351045.1 uncultured Holosporaceae bacterium
GCTTGTATGCTGGACCCAGTGGATACATCGGTCATGACTGGGATGTTACGTTTGATGATGTTGTTACTTCGAATGATCATTTCCAAATACATAGAGCGGCTAATGATTTGATCAAAGGACAGTCGGATGGTTTCATCGAGTCGGTTTGTTATGGAAGAAAGCCAAGACCCAGGGAGAAGCAAAGGAGTTAAATTGTTCGTTTTTACTTTTTCTATCAGGTTTAAAACATGGGGTGCCCCTTCTTGAAAGAATTCTGCAGCTCGGTCTGCATTGGTTTTAAAGTTAGAGTCTTCTCGTGCTTTTAGAGAAGAAAGCTTTTGAGCAATTCTGAATATATCAGACTGTATGCTGGCAACATCAGTTCTTAGCTGTTTCTTTACAAAATCGAGTCCGCAGCTGGTGAAGCCGATTAAACAAAGAATGAAGAGTTTGTAAAAATTAATGCGACGGTTTGAGGAAACAAGAAATTGATCGATGGGATTTGCAAGGTGGTATTCCGCAAAAACTTTCTTCTTAAATAAGTCGCCTGTGAAAAGAGGAATTTTTTTGAGGGAATTAAAAATAGATACATCTGATTTTTTGGATGTTTTTTCTATGGCGCCAGTGAAGTAAAAGCCTCTCAAGTAAAAATATTCAGTTAGATTAAGCTGAGAGAAAATTTGGCTTAAATATTGAGAAAGGCCTTGCTTTGTTTTTTGGATCTCAGGGGCAAAGAGAAGGTTGTCATCTCTGTATTCTTTTTGTGTTTTTGTGCTGATGAGCACATCAAGACTAAGGCGTGTTAATGCGTTGAGTAGAGCCTGGAATCCTTTTTTTATCCATGCAGACGTAAAGAGGGTGTCTGGGGTGTAATCTGAGGACCATCCGAGGATTTCTTGTTTTTTTTCAGCTGGAAGTGAATGGCTTAGCCCTTCAAAGCCTCCAATGTTTTCAGCCCCCGTGATAAGCACGTAAACAGGAAGTTTGAGGCCTGTTTTTCTCTCAATAATACGTAAGCTTTTTGCAACTTCTGTGCTTTTTAGTCTGAGTTCTTTTTGAGAGAGAGCGGAGTTTCCAATGAAATAGGTGACAGGAATAAATAAAATAATGCCATCAATAGGACGCTTTGCTCGGAAAAGATTTAAATTATTTAGGATGCTGGAAAGACGTCTGTCTTTTGATAAGTGCTCAGACCGCAAGAATAAATTGCTTGCGACGTCTAGAATAATGCCTTCATTGTAAATCCACCAGGTTAGGCTAGGAGAGAGAGGATCATCCGTAATGGGTGCGTCGTATCCTTGAGGTTTTTCTAAAGGCAAAGCAGATAGGATGTCTGATTGATTTGCACCAGGCTCTCCAACGGCAAGATACCAAGGCATTTTGTAAGTTGGGTCAGTGATATAGGTGTTGTTCTTTAGCCATTCATTGGCTTCTTTAAAGGTGAAATAAATGGGCTTTCTGAGCTGTGTGTTAAAGAGGTTTTTTATGAAAATAAGAAAGGCATTAAGGTGGGGCTTTATGCGGTCTAAAAGAGGGGCTTTTTTCTCTTCCTCTTTTTTTTGCAGAAGGTTAAATGTAAACCCATTGACGATGGATAAAACAGAAAGCAAAACCAAAGATATGCCTGCTGCTCCCAGAAGAATTTGAGGTAAATAATTTATTAAAAGCGTCAAAAAATTACCAATCACAATGAACCTCTTTCGCTGCTTGCGAGGTCATGAATGAGAGAAATATTCTCTCTTAGTAACTCTGTTTCTTGGTTCCACACAAAAATGGATAAAATAAAATAAATTACAAGAATAGAGAGGATTGCCAGAATATAAATGCGGGGAGAGGGCAGGTAGCGGATGGTCTTGTTTTCACTGGCTTGATAGGCTTGGGTACAGATTTTTCTTTTAGAAAATTCAATTGGCGTTGGTTTGTCTGACGTGATGAATTTATAAAGGCTTTCTTTGTATTTCTGTAGAGGTTCTTTATCTTCTGTATCTCTATATTTTCCTTCAAATCCTGCCCCTAAAGTCCAGAAAAGAATCTGTGCTATTTCTTTTGCTGTCGTGTCATTCTCTTTCAAAATCGCTTCAACTTGTTGAAAAATAGCTGTTCCAGCATGATGAGAGTTGAAAAATTTTGTTTCAAGAAGATTGTTTTCCCAGGTTTCTTGTTCGGACCAATTTAAGTTGATAAAAACTTCATCTGCCAGGGCAACCATGATGTATTGGGCTCTTTTATAGTAAGCCTCTAAAACAGAGCCGCCTTGCTGGTGGGCGCGTTGAAACTGCTGGTCAAAGAGGTCTTTTAATTTGCCTGAAATGCTTGAAAAAAGAGGCCTGTCTTTTGCTTGCGTAGGAGTGGGCTCTTGGGTTGTTGCCAAATCTTGTTCACCCTTTATAGGAGCAGAGGACTGTTTGAAATCAAAAGACAAGGCTTCTGCTTTTTCAATAATCAGCGTTTGAAAGAATTCTCTAAAAGAAGAGAGAATGAAAGAATCAGTTTGATTTATCATTGGCTACATCTTCGTTTTTAGGTGTTGAAGTCTTTTTTTCTTCTGACTCTTCAGAAATAATGGCCTGCAACGCAACAGTGCGCGGTTGGAATGGAGATTCCTTTGTTCTTGGTGTGTTGTAAATAATAAGCTCTCCATTTGGGTTGATGAACTTTTTATCCTGATGCACGATAATGTAGATCACATTTGGCCGGGACGGAAGAGCAAGCTCTGGAATGGACATTGCAACTTTTCTTTGAGCGCCTAAGACGCGCATTTCGCGTGCTTGGTCTAGATTTTCTTCTGAGGTGATGATGGCGCTTTCGGCCCATTTTGTTGCCATGCTCGCATCTTTATCAACGGGGTAATATAGGCTTAGAATCCAGAAGTTTTTCCATTGCCATTCTGCTTTGATGTTTAACTTATAGGATAGATCTGTCTGATCAAAATGGAACGGAATTTCTGTTGAGAATTGGCGAATCACAGAGAGATAATCCTGAATATAATCGATAACCTTTTTAAAAACAGGAAGTGGATTAGCGTGACTATAGGCAGGCAGGCGAGGGCACACTCTATCACGGCGCAAATTTGACATGCTGCCGGCAATAAAACAGAGTTCTTTATAGATTTCAAAAGGGTGGCTGGCTTCAGAATCAAGCATGACCTCAGTTTTAGGAATCAAAGGGCTGAGAATTGTTGAGTAATGAATTAAAGTTTGAAACACACTGTTGCTATCTTCAATGTCGCTAGCCTGTATTCGGGAAGAGAGGAAGTTTATCTTTTGTCGAATAAGCGCAATAATTTTTGATGTTTCTGCATGCAAGAGATTGTTTTTTGCGAGAGTTTGCGTTGCATGCGCAAAAGGGATTGACGTAAATCCATCGTCACGCTTTTGGATGAGGGCAATTGGAAACGAAACATACCGGTAGGGCATTTTCTCCCCAGCAACCAGCATGATTTTATGCTTAAGACGTGGGATTGAAATAGGGTCTTTCCCTGTGTTTTCGTCTAGAAAATCTTTGTCTTCAATAGACTCATAGCGTGGAAAATCTGAATACATGTTAGCGGCATCATCACGGTGCTTGACCACACATAAGTGAATGGGTTGAGGTTTGCTCCAGTCAATGTCTTGCTCGGAAAGGGTGAGATGAGGCTTTGAATCTTCCTCTGGAGTGACTTGGAGAACACTTCCGTCTTGCATAATGGCAGAAAGTTCTTTGATAAGGAAGGTTCCAGATGCAAGGCGTTCTTCATCAATTTCAAGATGCGTAGCGCCCCAAAAAAAAGGAGTTAAAGAAGACTGATAAATAAGCGCTTTATTGTGGTGATACCTTTCCTGTTGCTGGAAATGGTGAGGTTCAAGGAGCATGCCTTCAAACCATTGTACGCGTCTTATTGGATCTGCCATGCCTCTCCCGGTCTTTTTAGCGTTAAAAAATCTAGCATGTAGATTTTATCTATAACGTTAATAAATAACAAGACTTTATCATGTGAAAATGTTCCAGCAAAGACTTTTAATAGTGAGAAAATGAGAATGGAAGTGCGCAAAAGGGGTGGTGAGAAATTTGTTCTTGTTTTGTTCTTGTTTTTAAGATAGAACAAAATAAGAACAAAAGGAGAGGGTATGATCACTTTTTTGCATCCGCTGTATCATGTTATTCAGTGCGTTCAGAGGTATTATGGGCCTTCTTTTCAAGAGGGTGAGAAAAAAGATTTTCCAGAGACTGTAAGGCTTTTGATAGAAGCCCTTATTTCTTTTTATTGCTTTGGCGTGAAGTATTACCAAAATTCAAATTTGAGTGTGTCGTGTCATTTTGATTCACCCCAGGCTTTTACTGTGCTGATTCAAGATGAGGGTCAAAAGAAAACCTTGGTGGGAGAGGGGAGTCTGGATTCAGAGATGCCAAATGGGTTTTATCACTTTTTTTGCTTGTTTCAAGCTGCTTTTAAGAGATGTTTTATAGCAGGGGGTGGAGAAATTTCTGCAGAGCAAAAGCGCTATCTTATGGACCTGGCACGGGTGTCAATTGTTGGATCGTCGTTTGATGAACTAACGTTTCTTCATAGGTTTATGTATCTTTTAGACCAAATTGATTTGGTGCATTTGATGCTTTTAGCTAAGCGTGACCTGATGCAGGTAGGGGGCGTGTGTCGTGTTTCCATTGACCAAATGGAGATTACTTTGCCTAATCTGAAAACAGTTAATTAGGGGGTGTAAGATGACATAGATATGATGAAAAGGGATTTATAAATCCCTTTGACCGCAGGTCTATGGGATCGCCTTGCAAGTTACTGCATTTATGGCTGCAGCAGGCTTTGTCTCAGAGGGGCTCGGCGACAACTTTATTTGGTGCTTAACGGAGATAGGGGCAGGTTTATGTCTTAGAATATGTGCTACTTAGATTGCTGCATCGATGGCTATAGTAGGCCTCGCTCCAGAAGGGGGCTGGCGACAACTTTATTCCTTAGATTAGGGATAAGGCTCTGTTCCTTATAGAACATGTTTCACTTAAATTTCTGTATCTATGGTAGGCCTTGCCTTAGAGGAGGCGCCCTCGACAACTCTATTCATTTGCTCAACGGGGTAGAGGTAGAGCCTTGTGTCTTATAGAATATGTGCCACTTAGATTTCTTCATCGATGGCTATAGTAGGCTTTGTCTCAGAGGGGCTCGGCGACAACTTTATTTGGTGCTTAACAGAGGCAGAGGGAGGTTTGCGCCTTTACCCCTAAAGCTCTTCAGCGTCGACTGCTTCCCAATCGCTCTCATCACCTGATGGTCTTCTAGAATGAGTTGACTTTCTTCGGGTCGATTTCTTCTTAGACGACGATTTTCGATCCCAGGAGTTTTTCTTTTGAACACAGCGTGTTCCATTTGGTGTTCTGACCATTGAAACTTCACGGCTTTCATCGGTGCTGTAACGGGTTGTTCCATAATAAATTTGAGGAAAACGATAATAACTTCCTGTGACCTGCTGCTCCCATTGGGTGATGGCTTCTTGGCGTTCATCTTCAGGAATTAGCTCATATCCTGCTGAGGTTCCGAGGGCGCCTTTTAATGCTCTGAATTGACGGAAAATTTCTCTGATATAGTCTTTTAAAGCGGGTATTCCAATGCAAGCTGGTTGCTTGGCAGGCGGGACTGCAGGATCAATGCTTAATTGTAAAAAACGGGGGGGGTATTTTCCCCATTCAAA
>CAYGMA010000048.1:0-268 GCA_964351045.1 uncultured Holosporaceae bacterium
GCCACTCGGCCCATGTTGCTATCTAAGGCCACAATGGGAATGAGACGGTCTGTTAGAATTTTGTAGATGTAGCTTCCAACGTGTCCAAATCCAACAACAATGACATGGCGTTTGAGGTCTTTTGACTCGGCTTCTGCACGTTTGAGTGCAAGCCCAATGGGAGAGGGGAGGAAATTGCCTACAAACTTTCCTAAAGAGGCTAAATAGGGAGTGAGGGCCATGGTGATAAAAACAGAGGCATTGATAACCTGAACGAGAAGGTCAGGGA
>CAYGMA010000048.1:278-7784 GCA_964351045.1 uncultured Holosporaceae bacterium
TTGAGCTAATAACACAAAAATGAATTCACCCCCTCCTGCGGCGATTAACCCTGTTTTAACGCATGTTTTAATAGGCGCAGAGAAGACGTAGCAGAGAAACATGATAATGAGTGCTTTTAAGGTGATAAGGCCTAAGGCGCCCAGGCCGACTGTCCAGTAATAGGAGGTTAAGATGTTGAGGTCTAATGACATACCAATGGTCATGAAGAAAAGACCTAAAAGGATGGATTTGATGGGTTTGATGTCGGCTTCAATTTGATAAACATACTCTGTTTCTGCCAAGAGAAGGCCGGCTAGAAAGGCGCCTAATTCATTGGAAAGCCCTACAGCACCAGTGGCGAAGCTGAAAGAAAGGAGGATAAACATTGTTGTTGCAACAAATAGCTCTTGATGGCGGGCTGACGCCACGATGCGATATAAGGGACGCAAAAGAAAGCGCCCAACCAACGCAATGGCGATGAGGACGCCTAAGGCTTTGAGGAGAGTCATCCCTAAGGTTGACCAAAGATCAAGGGTTTCTGAGGCAACGGTATTGACCCAGATTAAGAGAAACACGACTGATATATCTTGGGCGAGCAAAATAGAAAAGGTGATTTGCCCGGTTCGTGTGCTGAGCTCATTACGGTCGGCAATGACTTTAAGGATCACAGCTGTTGAGGAAAGAGCAAGCCCCCCTCCAATTAAAGTTGCCAAAGTGAAGTTGTTTAGCCAGGTGTAATAGAGAATGCTGCCAATGATAGAGCTGGTTAAAATAACTTGGAGCATCCCAAGGCCAAAAACATAACGACGGAGTTCAATGAGGCGCTCCCAGGAGAGCTCCAGCCCGATGCTGAACATGAGGAAGATAATCCCCGCTTCTGCCCAGTGCTTGGACGACTCAAGGTTATGAATAATATTAAAAAGGTGTGGGCCGATGAGTGTGCCGACCAGCAAATAGCCTAAAACAGGAGAAAACTTCGCGCGACGTGCAATAAACCCCACAAAAATTGTGAGGGCTAGGAAAATAAGAATATCTTTATAGATTTCGATCACGTTTTTACTCAGTTTCTCATCGTTAACAGGGCACTTCCTTCCAGTTTTTCGGGTAAAAACGGCTTTGTTTTAGGGCTCGTGAAAGCGTTAAAACACGTGTTTCTCGTTTTTGGTGGAGTGCCTCTACCTCTACAACTCTAAAAAAATAACAGCCTGATTGCAATGAATTTTCTATATTTCCTAGAAAATAGCGATGAAAAATGTGCTCACTATCTTTTCATTGACCTTTTTTAGGAAATCAGTATGATGCATTCAATCACAGTGCCCCTGTGGCGGAATTGGTAGACGCGGCAGACTCAAAATCTGCTGTCCTCACGGACGTGGGAGTTCGAGTCTCCCTGGGGGCACCAACAAACTCTTCAATTTTCTTTTTTAGTGTTTTTTTGAGGCCTACTTATGGGCTGTTTTTTTTATATTTCTTTAAAGACAAAGACAACGGTGAATAGGGCCTTTATTTAGCTTGAAAGACGCGTTTGGAGCTGGCTTGGCTAGCCGTCGTCACTCATTTTAAGGGCTGCGAGAAAGGCGCTTTGAGGGATTTCGACATTCCCAATGCTACGCATGCGTTTTTTCCCTTTTTTCTGCTTGTCGAGCAACTTGCGTTTTCGGCTTACGTCTCCTCCGTAACATTTGGCGGTGACGTCTTTGCGCATGGCTGACACCGTTTCACGCGCAATGATTTTTCCTCCGATGGTTGCCTGAATCGCTATTTTAAAGAGCTGGCGCGGGATGAGACTTTTCAATCGGGTGCACAATAAACGTCCACGGTGTTCAGCTTGAGAGCGATGCACAATGAGGGCCAAAGAATCCACTGGATCTCCCTTAATCATAATAGAAACTTTTACCAAATCACTGCGGCGGTATTCATCAATATGATAATCAAAACTGGCATACCCACGGCTGATGGATTTGAGGCGGTCATAAAAATCAAACACGATTTCATTCAGCGGAAGTTTATAGACAAGCATGGCCCGCGAACCAACGTAGGTTAGTTGCTTTTGCTCTCCGCGGCGCTCTGTGCATAAAGCAAGAACGGGGCCTAAATACTCATCAGGCACCATGATGGTGGCTTCAATCCAGGGCTCTTCCAAATAATCAATTTTCATGACATCGGGGAAGTCTGCTGGATTGTGCAGTTCAATCATGCCGCCTTTGCGCAAGTAAATGCGATAGACAACACTGGGCGCTGTGGTGACAAGGTCTAAATCGAATTCGCGCTCTAGACGTTCTTGAACGATTTCTAAGTGTAGAAGACCAAGAAACCCACACCGAAACCCAAAGCCTAACGCTGCAGAAGATTCGGGTTCATAGGAAAAACTGGCATCGTTTAGGTGAAGTTTTGCGAGGCTTTGCTTGAGTTCGTCAAACTGAGCTGCGTCAGAGGGAAATAAGCCACAAAAAACCACAGGAACACTGGGTTTGAAACCAGGTAAGGGGGTTTCAATAGGGTTTTGCATATCAATAATGGTATCCCCAACTTGGCAATCTGACACTTGTTTAATGCTGGCTGTGATAAAGCCAATCTCTCCGGCTTTGAGTTCTGGCATTTCGACTTTTTTAGGCGTAAAAATCCCAACAGCATCGACTTGGTATTCTGCTTTTGTGGCCAGCATTTTTATTTTCATGCCCTTTTTTAAGGTTCCATCTACAATGCGTACCAAGGTGATGACGCCAAGATAGGAATCATACCAACTGTCAATTAACAGGGCTTTTAAGGGGGCCGTTGTTTCTCCTGCTTTAGGGGCGGGGAGGCGCGTTACAATGGCTTCTAAAACGTCTGGAATACCCAGGCCTGTTTTTGCAGAAATTTCCAAACTATCGCTGGCATCAATGCCAATTACATCTTCGATTTGTTCTTTAATGCGTTCTGGTTCTGCAGCGGGGAGATCTACTTTGTTTAAGACAGGCACAATCTCATGATTGCGTTCTATGGCTTGATAAACATTGGCGAGTGTCTGAGCTTCAACGCCTTGGCTGGCGTCGACAACCAAAAGAGACCCTTCACATGACGCAAGACACCGACTGACTTCATAAGCAAAATCCACGTGACCTGGTGTGTCCATCAAGTTAAGGGTATATGTTTGCCCATCGTTTGCTTTGTACTTTAAGCAAACAGTTTGGGCTTTGATGGTGATGCCCCGTTCCCGCTCGATGTCCATGGAATCAAGAACTTGAGCTTTGAGTTCTCTTTGTGTGAGGCCTTCACAAGCTTGAATTAAGCGATCTGCTAACGTGGACTTTCCATGATCAATATGGGCCACAATGGAGAAGTTTCGAATTAATTCTTTTGAATAAGGAAGGTTGCTCATAGTCTAAATTCAACTCCCTCTATTTGGGTGGCTAAGGCAATGGCTTTATCATACACAGCTTTGATTTCTTCATCCGTTAATGTGTGTGTTTGAGGTGTTAGAATCAAACGGATGGAGGCAGAAACTTTTCCTTCTGGCACGCCTTTTCCTTGATAAACATCAAAGAGTGACACAGTTGAAATTAGTTTTGGATCTGCTTTTGAGAGGGCTCTCACAACAGAGCCAAGGGGAACAGTTTCCTCAACAAAAAAGGCAAAATCCCGATGAATTGGTTGGAATTTAGACGTGGTTAGGACGCCTTTGTTTGTGGTTTTTGCTGCTTTAATTGGAAGCGCGTTCAGATGTATCTCAAAGGCGAAGATTGCTTTCGGGATATCATAAAATTTTTGAAGGGTTGGGTGAATTTCTCCAAAGTATCCAAGGCAATTTTTTGGCCCAAGCATCAGAGCGGCAGAGCGTCCTGGATGGTACCATTTAGGCATGTGCTCTGTTGAAAGAGAGATTTTATCTGGGTTTAACCCTGCTAGTTCTAAACAAGAAAGCGCTTCTTCTTTAAGGGTGAAAACATCTGCTTCATTTGGTTTTGAGTGCCATGTTTGGTCAGCCATTAGTCCATAACGCAGACCGGCTAGATGGAGCGGCTGGCTTTTTTCGTCTAATCCATGATAGACATGCCCACTTTCAAATAAATGAACCGCTTCATGGTTTTTGTTGAGGTTGCGTTTTAACGCAGATAAAAGATGGCAGACCAAAGATGGTCGCATCCATTCCAGTTCTTGTGTGATGGGATTGTTGATCTTAAGAACAGGATTTGTTTGATCAAAAAGCGTGGCAATAGGCTCTGAAATCATAGACCAATTAATGGACTCGTTAAACCCAAGAGTGGCAAGATGATTCTTAAGTTGGAAGAGCTTTTGTTGTTGAGGTGTGATAACAGGCCCAGGTTTTTGAGCTGGAAGGCTACTTGACGGGATATGGTCATATCCATAAATACGGATGAGTTCCTCAACTAAGTCTTGGGGGATGGTGATATCCGGGCGCCAAGAAGGCGGCGTTACCAAAAGCTGATCCGTGCTTTTTTCTTCAACGGTCATGCCCAGTTTCTCAAAAATAGAAACGCAGGTTTCTTTGGGAAGAGACAGCCCTAAAAGGGTGGGGACGAGATCAAGAGACAGGAGAATTGGCGGGGTTAAGGGTGGGGCTTTACCTGCAACGATGATGTCACTGATCTCCCCACCACAGTGGGTTTTGATGAGATGTGTGAGATAACGCATGCCGAGTTCGCACCCACGTTTATCAACGCCTCGTTCCATGCGATACCGAGAGTCTGTGAGGATGTTATGACGTCGCCCAGCCAGAGAAATTTCAATGGGATCAAAATAGGCAAGCTCGAGAAACACTTCTTGGGTTTCTGTGCTGCAGCCAGACGGGGCTGATCCTATAATTCCTGCTAAACCGAGGGCGCTATTTTCATCAGCAATAACACCATCTTCTTCTGTTAAGGTGTAGGTTTTTTTGTTGAGGGCCTCGAGCACTTCTTCTTTTTTTGCCGCGCGTCCAATTAGGGTCTTGGAAATTTTTTGAGCATCATATACATGGGCTGGGCGACCTATATCGTGGGTGATAAAGTTTGTGAAATCAACCAGAGCTGAAATAGGCTCTAAACCAATGGCTTTTAAGAGACGCTGAATTTCAGCAGGGCTTTCGCCATTCTTTACATTTTTAATGAGACGGCCGAGATAATACGAACAACTAGGGTGCGTTAATGTGACGGTCTGCGGCGCTTTAAAAGTGCCTGATTCTTCTGGAAGCTCTAATGGCTTTAGGGTTCCAAGACCTGCAGCGGCGAGGTCTCGGGCAATGCCTCTAACGCCGAGGCAGTCTGGGCGGTTCGGGGTGAGGCCAATTTCAATGATGGGATCATTTAGATGAAAATGATCAATAAACCGTGTGCCAGGAACGGCTGTTTGATCGAGTTCTAAAATACCGTCTGATCGTGTTTCGCTTAAGCCAAGCTCGTCTGAAGAGCAGAGCATTCCATGGCTTTCTACATCTCGGATTTTTCCAACTTTAATAGCCAAGCCATTACTTGGGATGATGGTTCCAGGGCGCGCTAAAACAACTTTTAAATCTGCTCGGGCATTGGGAGCACCACACACGATTTGGTGGGTTTTCTCGCCATCAAAAACAGAGCACACCTGCAAGCGGTCGGCATTGGGGTGCGGCGCTGCGCTTTTTATTTCTGCAACGATAAACGCTTCAAGGCCTTGGGCCGGGTTGTGGCTGCCTTCAACTTCAAGCCCAATGGCTGTGAGTTTTTCAAGGATTTCGTCAAGAGAGGCAGTTGTATCAAGGTGGCGCAAAAGCCAGGAGTGGGTGAATTTCATCGGCCAATTCCTCCAGCTAAACGATTCAATAGGCTTGGGGTTTCATAAGCTTTAAACCCATAATGATTCATCCAGTTTTCATCCCCTTCAAAAAAGGTGCGTAAGTCTGGAATGCCATATTTAAGCATGGTGATGCGCTCAAGCCCCATACCAAACGCAAAGCCTTGATACTGTTCTGGGTCGAGACCGCAGTTTCTTAAAACTTGAGGATGCACCATGCCACATCCTAAGATTTCAAGCCAGTCGCTCCCATGCCCAATTTCAAGACCGCCTTGCTTACGCGAACAGCCAATATCAACTTCGGCAGAGGGTTCTGTGAACGGGAAAAAGCTTGGGCGGAACCGGATGGGCAAATCTTGCACATTGAAAAACGCTTTTAAGAAAGATTCAAGACATCCTTTTAAGTGCCCCATGTGAATGCCTTCTGCGATGTAGAGACCTTCAACCTGATGAAACATAGGAGTGTGCGTGAGATCATAGTCAGAGCGAAAGGTGCGCCCAGGGACAATGATTTGAATGGGAGGTTTTTGGGACAGCATGGTGCGAATTTGAACCGGAGAGGTTTGGGTTCTCAAAACCATTTTTGTGCCATCGTCTAGAGAGGGCATGTAAAACGTGTCTTGCTCTTGGCGGGCAGGGTGCTCGGCGGGAATGTTTAAATAATCAAAGTTATAATGATCACGCTCAATCTCAGGGCCTTCTGCAAGGGAGAATCCCATTTGACCGAACAGGGCGATGACTTCTTGAATGGTTTGTGTAAGCGGATGAAGGTTTCCTGTTTTAGGGGTGGAAACAGGACGAGACAGGTCAACTTTTTCTGAGGCAAGTCGCGCTTCTAGTTCCTTTTTTTCAAGCTGTGCTTTCTGGGATTCTAGGGCGTCTAAAAAAGTTGTTTTCAGGCGATTGAGTTCTTGCCCCTGTTGTTTTTTTTCTTCCACGGATAAGGCGCTTAAGGCTTTTAATTGCTCTGTGAGAAGACCCTTTTTTCCGAGCACGTGAACGCGCAGGTCTTCAAGGTCAGAGAGCGTTGTGGTTTCTTGTGCTTTTTTTACTAAATCTTGGATGTCTAGAGCCGTCATCTGCTTGTTTCTTTCAAAAAAAATAAGGTTTCTAACGTAATCGTAGAAACCTTATCAATTTTACTCTATTGGTTGAACCTTTATTTTAAGGCTGCTTTAACTTTTGTTACAAGACCTTCAAAAGCTTTTGCATCGTTTACAGCAAGTTCAGCTAGAACTTTACGATCCATTTCAATGCCGGCTTTCACAAGACCATGAATGAAGGTTGAATAGGTTAAGTCGTATGCTCGAACAGCGGCGTTGATGCGCTGAATCCAAAGAGCGCGGAATTGTCTCTTACGGGCGCGGCGATCGCGGTAAGCATACTGTAGGTTTTTTTCAACGCGTTGAATTGCAATTCTAAAACAACTTTTAGCGCGGCCACGAGAGCCTTTTGCTTGTTTGATAATCTTTTTATGACGAGCGTGGGTTGTAACCCCGCGTTTAACTCTTGCCATGGGTGTCTCCTTTTATCGGTTGTAGGGGCTGTATTTTTTCACAATGTTTGCATCGCACTCTTGCATGATGGTTGTTCCGCGTGCTTTGCGAATCATGCTATTTGAGCGCTTACGCATGTTGTGACGTTTACCTGTTTGGCCACACTTGATTTTACCGGAAGCCGTAAAACGAAACCGTTTTTTGACACCACTTTTGGTTTTTAATTTGGACATTTTTTCCTCTTAAAGTTTTAACGTTATTGACAAAGCAACGAGGCAGTCC
>CAYGMA010000049.1:0-7751 GCA_964351045.1 uncultured Holosporaceae bacterium
CTCGTGAACAGCTTAGCTTTCAAATCCGTCAGGTTTTTCTGAAAAAACAAATGCGCTGCATGAAACCCACTCACCACAAACCCACAAATCAAGCTTAAATGCCCCAGCTCAATCATGCCACATGCCCTTGTTTGGTAAGCGCCTCTACTTTAGGAGGGACATAGTTTTCGTCATGCTTTGCCAAAATTTCATGGCTCTGAAAATAGCCTTCACGCGCTGCCCAACGCCCCTTCACCACAGCTCCTTTTTCCTCTCGAAAAAGACTCGGAATCAAGCCTTTATAGCGCACAGGAATATCTTTATTAAAGTCCGTCAATACAAACGAAATCGTATGATTTTTTTCCTGAATTACGCTCCCTTTTTTCACAAAACCACCCAAACGTACCAGCTGATTTTTGTGTTTTTCAAAGTCCTTAAAAAATTCTTGCGGCGCAAGAAAGAACGTCATGCTTGAGCTAAACACGTCTAGAATCAAGTAAAGCCCGGCCCCGCTACACACGAGCCCTAACCCATACCAAATCAAGCGCCTGTTTCTAATTTTCATAGCGCCACTGTATCAAAATTCAGCTAGCAGGGGTAGAAATGAAATACAACAAATAACAACGCCTAAATCCCCCTAGCCAGCCACACCACATTATAGTAAGCTGGTTTTACATAATGTGATGCAAGCAGGACTCATGACAAAAAAACCATACGTAATCGTTTTAGGAAATGAAAAAGGTGGAACAGGAAAATCAACCACCGCCATGCATATTATTACGTCTTTATTAGACATGGGCTACAAAGTAGGCAGCTTAGATGTAGATGCCCGGCAAGGCACTCTCTCTCGTTATTGCTCCAACCGAGAAGCTTACAAAAAAGAACACATGCCTGATCTCCCAACCCCTGATCACAAAGCCATTCACAAAAGCACAGCCCCTACCGTGGAAGATGCTAAAAAAGAAGATGAAGCCAACTTAGATCAAGCCATTCAAGAGCGCTCCTCCTGTGACTTTATCGTTATTGATACCCCAGGGAATGACACACACCTTGCCCGCTATGCACATTCTTATGCAGATACGTTAATAACGCCCATGAATGATAGCTTCATTGACCTTGACGTTCTCAGCAACATCAAAGGGGATACCTTAGA
The DNA here is from genome assembly GCA_964351045.1 of uncultured Holosporaceae bacterium. Classification (GTDB taxonomy): domain Bacteria; phylum Pseudomonadota; class Alphaproteobacteria; order UBA7879; family UBA7879; genus UBA7879. The sequence continues at coordinate 1,133 of CAYGMA010000049.1, forward strand.
AGTCACACGCCCCAGCATTTATGCCGAATGGGTGTGGGAGCAAAAAAAGCACCGGGCCGTACGTGATAAAGGCAGCATTGATTGGATTGTGCTTCGAAATCGCTTGGCAAATATCCATTCACAAACCCGTGAAAAAATGTATCCCGTCCTTCAGGCTCTTTCTACAAGGCTGGCTTTCCGGTTGCTAGCAGGGTTTAGTGAGCGCGTGATTTTCAAAGAGCTTTTCCCTAAAGGGCTGACCCTTGTTGATTTAAAGAAAACCAACCAACCGTTAAGCGTCTCTCATATCGCTGCCCGCCAGGAATTGCGCAACTTAATTAACGAAATTCGTTTTCCACCGCTACAGGAAAAACTTGCATCCGCCTAATATTTTGTTAGATTAACCCTTGTTATTTCGGAGCAAGTTCATGACAAAAATTCGCAAAGCTGTGTTTCCTGTTGGAGGGCGTGGCACGCGTTTTTTACCTGCCACAAAAAGCATCCCTAAAGAGATGCTGCCTATCTTGGACAAACCCCTCATTCAGTACGCTGTTGAGGAAGCACAAGCTGCTGGTATTGAAGAGTTTATTTTTGTAACAGGGCGTGGAAAAACCGTTATTCAAGATCATTTTGATCTAAGCTATGAACTCAACGCAGAGCTTGAAAAACAAAATAACGACCATCAAATTAAAGACCTTGATCGCATTGTTTTTGCCCCAGGGAAAATTTGCTATATCCGTCAACAAATGCCTCTAGGATTGGGTCATGCCATTTGGTGTGCCAGAAACTTCGTTGGGAATGAGCCTTTTGCTGTTCTCCTTGCAGATGATCTCATTTTATCAGACACGCCGTGTCTCTCTCAAATGGTTCAATCTTATCAACCTGGAAATAGCATGGCGGCCATTCAAACAGTCCCTGAAAGTGATGTGGAGAATTATGGCGTCATCGCTCCAGGCACACAAAAAGGCCCTCTTATTCAAGCTACCAGCATCGTAGAAAAACCCTCTCCTGATCAAGCCCCGTCAAACAAAGCTGTCATCGGTCGATACATTCTAGATTCCAGTATTTTTGCATTGCTAGAAACTCTACAATCTGGAAAGAATGGAGAAATTCAGCTAACTGATGCGTTAGAACTTAGCCTTAAAACCACCCCTCTCTATGGGTATGAGTTTGAAGGAACACGATATGATTGTGGATCAAAGATCGGCCTTCTTGAAGCAAGCATTGCACGTGCTCTTCAACGGCCTAATATGAAAAACAAAATGCAAGAACTCTTAAAAGCCTACAGCAAAAACCTTTAAGGAGCTTTTTTATGAACGTTACCATCGTTGGAACTGGATATGTTGGCCTTGTCACAGGAACCTGTTTATCAGAGCTAGGACATCATGTGACCTGCATCGATATTGATGAATCTAAAATTTCCTCCTTAAAACAAGGGAAAATTCCTATTTATGAGCCTGGCTTAGAAGACCTTATTTTAAAAAATGTCCAACAGGGGCGCTTGCTTTTTTCAACAGACTTAGCATCCCACGTGCCAAAATCAGACATTGTTTTTATTGCTGTGGGGACCCCTCAAGATGAAAAAACAGGGCAAGCAGATCTTGCCGCCGTCACCGCCTGCGCAAAAGAAATAGCCACAGCTGCACAAAACCATCTCATTGTTGTAACAAAATCGACTGTTCCTGTTGATACGCATTTAAAACTTACGGAAATCATTAAACAAACAAATCCAGCAATTTCATTTGATATTGTATCAAACCCAGAGTTTTTAAGGGAAGGTTCTGCTGTTTCTGATTTCATGATCCCAGATCGCGTTGTTGTTGGAACACACTCAAAACATGCAGAAACAAAAATGAAAGAGCTTTATGCCCCATTAATCAATCATGGTGTGCCATTTATTTTCACCACACCGACTTCTGCTGAACTTATCAAGTATGCCAGCAATTGCTTTCTTGCCACAAAAATTTCCTTCATTAACGAAATGGCAGATTTGTGCGAAAAAACCGGTGCTGATATCAATGATGTATCTCACGCCATGGGGCTCGACAAGCGCATTGGCCGCGATTTTTTAAAGGCTGGCCCCGGATATGGCGGCTCTTGCTTTCCAAAAGATACGAAGGCTCTTACCTATACAGCAGATGAATATGACTCTCCTCTTTCCATTGTAAATGCTGTTATTGCTTCAAATGAAGAGCGCAAAGAAAAAATGGCATGTCGGATTAAAGATATTATCTCACCCCTTTCCTGTAAAACCATTGCACTCCTAGGTGTTTCTTTTAAAGCAGAAACAGATGACATTCGAGAAAGTCCTGCTTTACCTATTATTCAATCACTCCATAAAGCTGGATACCACCTGAAAATCTATGATCCTCAAGGTATGCAAAATGCAAAAGACCACTTCCCTGAGTTAGATCTAACTTGGTGTGTCGACTCATATGAGGCGCTTGAAAATGCCGATGTATGCGTCATTGCAACAGAATGGAATGACTTTAAAAATCTAGATCTCAACCGCGTTAAAAACCTTCTTTCAACCTCTGTTGTGATTGATCTCAGAAATATTCTCGATAAAAACCAATCTCAAGAAGCTGGACTTATTTATATCCCCATCGGCTCAAAGATCACCTCCTCCCCAAAAAATGAGCTAGCTTAGATGTCAAACCTTGATGCGTTTAATCCAGAAATCGTTCAAAAATACGATATTAGAGGCATCTATAATGAAACCCTTTTTGAAAAAGACGCCTATATTTTAGGCAACGCTCTCGTTGGATATTATAAAGATCTTTCAAAACTAGCCCAAAATCCACCAACTTTTGCCATTGGCCATGATTGCCGTGATAGTGCACTTCCTTTAAAAAAAGCACTCATTCAAGGCATCTGTGATCGTGGGGGAAATGTCATTGACTTAGGCCCTGCTCCCACGCCTGTTGTTAACACACTCACCTTAAGCAGCCCTTCTTTAGAGATTCCAACCATAACAGCCGGCATTATTATTACTGCCTCTCATAATCCCGCCCCTTATAATGGATTCAAAGTTACAGACAACACAGGCCTGCCTCTTTATGGAGAAGCCTTAAAAAACCTTCCCTCGTTCCTGGCTCCTGAGCTTCCTCAATCTCAAAAAGGCCAGCTACTTCCTATCTCAAACACCCTATCCATCAAAGATTGGTATGTAACCTTTCTGCTTAGCTTTTTCTCGGAAGGTTTTTCTGGGCTAGAAAAAAAGACTCTCATCTGGGACATTGGAAACGGCATTTCAGGTGAGGTGCTAAAAACACTTTTAAAAAAACTTCCTGGAACACATCACCTCCTCAATGAAACACCTGACCCATCTTTTCCAGATCACACCCCAGACCCCAGCGTTGAAGAAAACATGGTTTCCTTAAAACAGGCTGTCCTCGATCAAAAAGCAGACCTTGGGTTTGCCTTAGATATGGATGGAGATCGCCTCGGCGTTATTGGCTCAGATGGAACGTATTGGAACGGAGATCTTTTATCTTATCTTTTTTCAGAAGAACTGTGCAAAACACACAAAGGAACCCATGTTTTAGTCGATATCAAATCAAGCCAAATGATTCTTGATCGTGTACAAAGCTTAAATGGTACTGCAACACTTTCCCCAACAGGCCATGCCATGATCAAAAGCCTCCTCAAGAAGGATTCCACTCTCTCTTTTGCCGGAGAATACAGTGGTCATCACTACTTCCCTAAAGAATATTGCCTCGTGGACGATGCCTTTTATAGCGCCCTAAAAGTGTGTCAACATGCTTTAAAAATGCCGTTGTCACAGCGCTATCAACACCTTAAGAAATATCCGTCAACTCAACAAAAATCCATCCACTTTCCCTCTAATCATGAGAAAGAAAGAGCCATGAATCGCGTTCTGGAAACCGCTAAAGAACTGAACCTTTCCTACCTAGACATTGATGGTATTCGCGCTTCTTTTAAGAATGGGTGGTGGCTCATCAGAGCATCTAACACAGAACCTATCCTCACCTATCGCTGCGAAGGAAAAACAGAAGAAGACCTTCAAGAAATGGAAAAGCAGCTCATGGATTTCATAAAAAAAGCAGGATTTAAAGAATGACTCTTTTCTTTGTGGGCGGCGCCAGTGGGAGTGGAAAAACAGCTGCGATCAAAGAACTTCGTTCTCTTGTGCACGATAAAATAGACCTTTACGATTTTGATGATATTGGCATTCCAGAAACCGCTAACACACAGTGGCGTCAAGAACGCTATTTTCTAAGCTTCTTCCTAACCCAACTCTTTATCAGGTTTTTCAAGAGTGCCTTTTGTCATTTGAGCAAGTTTCCCATTCATGCGTTTAATAGCCCATGTCCACACAAGGAAAATAGCCAAAACGCATAACGCTAAATAAGGAGCGATGGTCAATTGAGAAGCACCAGGAATGAGCACCAGTAAAAGCCCTTGAACTCCAGCACCACCAAGCTTTCCAACACGCCCACTCAACACATCCACAGCCGCTTTACCTTTTACCCGCAGCTCTGCATCCAACGGAATGTAAGACATCTCTCGCGTGGTATTAAAGAAAGAGTTCTTACAGGTTTTAGCAGAAAGGTTTTGAATCAATCCAATCCAACAAGAACCAGCCACAGCCGTAAATCCAAGCCCAAACAAAGGAGCACACTGTTCTCCATAAATCGCGATTAAAAAGACAAGCCCTGCTGTTATTAATGAAACAATTGGCGTCACCATCGCACTGGTTTTCCAGCTCACCTTCCGCACAACATTGGATCCAATAAGGCCAGTAAAAAACATCACAAGCGCGAACCAAAGATTATATTCTCCCATAAATGAAAGGTAATCTTCTTTTGCAGGGTAAAGCGCCTTCACCTGTCTTTTCCAGGTCACTTCAACAAAGTTGATAGAGATATTATAGCTAATACCCAGAATGGCAATATACGCTAAATAGTCAGACCGAAAAATATATTTGAAGCTTTGCCCTAAAGACATTTTAATTTTATTTTTTGCCTTTGTCGGCCCATGATCTGGATGGTAATGTTGGCGATCATCCACCACGTAATGCTGCATCCAATAGTAAATTCCAATGATCACTAAGATTGATAAAATAACAATCAGAATAAGAAAATCAACTTGTGCACTCACATCATTTGGAAACAGGTATTTGATGTTTTTTGTTAACAGCCCTGCCACAACGATCCCAATAGAACTAAAACTAGCGATCAACATATAGAAACGTCGTGCTTGCTCAACGGGGGTGATTTGGTTCGCAAACTGCCAGAACAAAAATGTTAGAACAACAGCCGACCACATTTCAGCCACAACGTATATTAACGAATAAGACCAATACCCAACAGCCGGCAAAAACCATCTTAAGCGAGGATAAGCTTCTTTTGCCATTTCAAGTTTTTCAAAGCTTAAATGCAACATATCTGTATTGGGGTGCAACACTGCCACAAACAGCACAAAAACAACCAAAAAACACATCAAAATGCTATAAAAAAGGGCCCGCTGGCTATACCGATTAGACAGCCAAGAGAACCCCATCACAAAAAGAAGCGACGCTGGAAAAACACCAAAGATTTTTAAGTAGTTAATAACCTCAGATCCTGACCCATCTGACGCAACAATTAACGTATCCTTTAAATTATGCAAAAGCCAAAAGTTGATAATCACAAAAACATGAATCAACGTTAAAGAAAAAAATTTGGGAAATTCAGATGAATGAACTGGAAAAAGCCTCTGACGAAGCTTGGACTTAAACGCGTCGGGAGAACCCTGAGCCATTTCTCACTTTCATATTACGCCTGTCTCTTATCATGGTTAATTCAACACATCAAGAAAAAAAGACATTTACAAACCACTTGTAGTATATCATTTTAAAAAAAACTTGTTAGAGGTTTATAGTGTCTTTTTTAGTGTTTCGTCTTACCGTCTTCTTTTCCCTTGTTTTTTTTAATGTGAGCGCCTTTTCTAAGCTTCCCACAAGTAACAGGGTTCTTTTAACCCTCAAAGGAGAAAACATCAAAGAAAACCTAGGAAATGATGTGGTACTAGACGCCTCTTTGCTGGGGATTCCAAAAGCAAAAAGCACGACCACTTCATCGTTTAAAGTAAGTTTAAAAAAGCTTGCACAAAAATACTGCTCTGCTTCCTATAAAGAGATTCATATATTTTCAACAGAGCTTTCTGACAAAACACCCTATGCAAGCCCAGAACTAAGCCTGTCCGGAGAGTCTTATCTCAACTTTTCCGTCGCCCGTTTAAAAAATAACTCCCCGAATCTTGTTTGGAATGATGAAAAGAAAATGCTTGCGCTAGAGTTTTTACATAAAGGAAAAAACCACCGCGTTGAAGCTATTTATAAAATCCATTTTGTGGAAAATCCAGCTCAAGAGACCACACAAAAAACCGACTCAGATTTTTAAACGTCCCCTCTCACTGGCAGGCACTCTGAAATCATTCAAGCATAAAATAAATCATCGTCGTCAGAAGAACCATCGTCATCAGTGTCATTAGCAAAATCATCACCTGATGAAGAGCATATAGCATCCAACCCAGAGTCATCTGATGAAGAGCAATCGTAATCATCACTAGAGAGGTCATCATCGTCGTCAGAGGAACCGTCATCTGATGAAGAACCATCATTGTTTACATCCAA
>CAYGMA010000050.1:0-7249 GCA_964351045.1 uncultured Holosporaceae bacterium
GTTAATGGGGCTGGCGGGATTGCTGTTGGGATGGCGACCAATATTCCCCCTCATCACCTTGGAGAAGTATTGGATGCCTGCTTACATTTGTTAGAAAACCCTGCGGCCACCCTCGCAGATATCATGGAATACGTAAAAGCACCTGACTTCCCAACAGGTGCCTATATCATCGGCCAAAGAGGGGCTCACGATGCCTACACCACAGGGAAAGGCGCTGTTGTAATGCGCGCAAAAACCCACGTGGAAGAGGTTAATAACCGCAAAGCCATCATCGTCACAGAGATTCCTTATCAGGTTAACAAAGCCCGCATGGTGGAGCGCATTGCTGAATTGGTTAACACAAAGCAGGTTGAAGGCATTGCAGACCTGCGCGATGAATCTGATCGCCGCGGCATGCGTGTTGTCATCGAACTGAAAAAAGATATTGATCCAGATATTATTTTAAATCAGCTTTTCAAACTCACTCAACTTCAATGTGCGTTTAACTGTAATATGCTCGCCCTTAATGAAGGCCGCCCAGAAACCATGACGCTTTTGGATATGCTGAAAGCATTTTTGGTATTCCGGGAAAAAGTTATTACCCGCCGCACGAACTTTTTGCTTAATAAAGCACGGGAAAAAGCTCAAATTTTCCTAGGGCTTGTTGTTGCTGTGGCTAACATTGATGATGTTATTGCCCTTATTCGGTCTGCAAAATCCCCTGTGGAAGCAAAAGAAAAACTGATGGGCCGTGAATGGCCTGCAGAGTCTGTATTGTCTCTTATCGAATTGGTTGAAGGCGTCACAGACCCTAAGAAAATTTACAAACTCTCTGAAAATCAAGCAAAAGCTATTCTAGATTTGCGGTTGCATCGTTTAACAGGCCTAGAACGTGAGAAAATCACAGAAGATCTAAATGTTGTTTTAGAGGAAATCAAAAAATGTTTAGACATTCTTCAAAATCGGGAGAATCTTCTAAGTGTCATGCGAGGAGAATTTGAAGAAATCCGCGAAAAATATGCGAATGACCGCCGTACGGAAATCATTGAAGCGGAGCTCACTGATGACATTGAGTCCCTGATTCAAAAAGAAGATATGGTCATCACCGTGACCCATAAGGGGTATATTAAGCGCGTTCCCATTAAAAACTACCGAGCACAAAAACGGGGCGGAAAAGGACGCTCTGGCATGAGCACTCGGGATGAAGATTTTGTAGATCGTGTCTTTGTTGAAAATACACATACACCTCTCTTGTTCTTCACCTCAAAAGGGCGTGTTCATAACTTAAAAGTTTATAAGCTTCCTATTGCATCTGCAACATCTCTAGGAAAACCTATTATCAACCTACTCCCCATTGAAAAAGATGAAAAAATTACCACCATCATGCCAATGCCTGAAGACGAAGCAACCTGGGGTGATTTACAAATTATCTTTGCCACAGACTTAGGAAATGTAAGGCGTAACAATCTTTCTGATTTCACCAACATTCGAGCAAATGGAAAAATTGCCATGAAGCTTGAAGATGGAGAGCATTTAATTGGAGTAGCTCCTTGTTCAGATGAAAATGATCTTCTGCTCACAGCAAGTAATGGGCGTAGTGTTCGCTTTAATGTTACAAAAGTACGTGTTTTTGCAAGCCGCACCTCAACGGGTGTTCGAGGCATTAAACTAGGAGAAAAAGATCGCCTTGTTTCCATGTCTGTTCTTAAAAATGCTGATTTCTCAGCAGAAGATCGCGAAACGTATTTAAAACTTTCTCGCAAAAAACGATCCGGAGAAGACGTGCAACAGGATATGGCGGCTGAAAACTTGTCTGAAGAGACATTCAACGCCATGGAAAATGCGGAAGAGTTCATCTTAAGTGTGACTGAAAGAGGGTATGGAAAACTAACCTTTTCGTATGAATTCAGAGAAACAAACCGCGGCACACAAGGTATTTTCAACATGGACATTACCCAAAAAACAGGAAATGTTGTCGCTTCGTTCCCAGTCGAACAAATGGATGAATTAATGATCATTACCGATGATGGGCAAGTTATCCGTAGCCGTATTCATGAAATTCGTATTGCTGGTCGCCGTACGCAAGGAGTGCGCCTCTTTAATATTGATGGAAAAACAAAAGTGGTTGCTGCTGACTGGATTCGTGATACAAGCGATGAAGAGGAAGACTCTGAAGAACTTGAAGGCGCTGACACACAAGAGATGTCTGTTGAACTTGAAAACGATTCTCAAGAAGAATCTTCTGACTCATAAGGGTGCCAATGAGCCATCACATTGCTATCTATCCTGGATCTTTTGATCCCATCACTCTAGGACATTTAGATATCATTCAACGCAGTCTAGATATCGTAGATACCTTAATCATCGGTGTCGGATCAAACCCAAGCAAGTCTCCTCTGTTTTCTTTAAAAGAACGTCAAGAGATGGTGGAAGAAAGCGTCAAAGCCCTTTCCTTAAAAAACCCTCATCAAATACAAGTAAAGCCTTTTGAGGGCTTATTGGTCAACTTTGCCAAAGAACAAAAAGCTCATACCATTATTCGCGGACTTAGGGCTGTTTCTGACTTTGAATATGAGTTTCAAATGGCTGCTATGAACCGAAAAATTGATGAAGGGCTTGAAACGCTTTTTCTGATGGCCTCTGACCATACTCAGTTTATTGCCTCACGGTATGTTAAAGAAATTGCCCGTATGGAAGGAGACATAAGCCACTTTGTAACACCCACAATTAAAGAAAAGGTAACAAAGAAAGTCGCTTCCCAATCTGTTGCATAAAAGCATCACTCAAAAACTTTTTCCTCTAAAAACCCGCATTTTTTTCTTTTCCCCCATTGCTTCTCTTATTTTTATTACTTAGGGTTAAGGAAGTTAACATCAAAATAATATGGAGAATATGATGAAAAAACTACTTACAATCGCTTCTGCTGTTGCTTTAACTGCTTCAGTTGCAAGTGCAGACATGGGGAACGGTTTCAGCACATCTGTGAAACTTGGTTACTCCGGAACAGTTGCTAAAGGTAACACTAAAACTAACGTTGCTACCGTTACTCAAACAGCTAACAGCAAAACAGGCCACGGCTTCCTAGCTGGATTGTCTCTTGGTTACATGAACACAATGAGCAACAAACTTATGCTTGGTGCTGGTATTGGTTTCGGAATTGATACAGGTAAAGCTCAGCTTGCTACAACAACAGCTCCAGCTACTGGAAAATCTTACTACAAACCACGTTACAACTTTGACATCTGCCTTCGTTTAGGTCGTATGCTTAACGAAAAAATGTCTGGTTACTTGGGATTAGGAAATGAGTTTGGTTACGGTCAATACAAATTTGCTACTCTAAAAGATAACGTACGTACGTTCTCACTTGTGCCGCACATTGGTGTAATGGGTAAACTTCAAGAAAAACTTTCTTGGACAGGTGAAGTTGGATACAAATTTGCAACAAGCATGAGCGGTCTTAAATCTGCTCGTAAGCCACTTGTTGACAAAAAACCTCACGGTTTCCAAGCAAAAGTTGGTGTATCTTACCACTTCTAATCGAATTTTTTCTTTCGATGAAAAAAGGGCTCGTTTTTCGAGCTCTTTTTTTTATTGTTTTTTTAAACTGCTTCATGCTGTAGGATACAGCTATATCTTGTTAAACAGGAGGCTTTATGCACTTTCAAAATAAAAAATTCCTCATGGGCATGGCCTTTGCAATTGGGGCTCTTTCTCTTCTTATTGCTTTTGATCGCTTGTTCTTAGGAGGGACATTCTCCACAAACAACAGCAAAATGATGCTTTTGGAAAAAGATTTAGAATACACAACCCAAGAAGCGCTTTCTCTTGAACAAAAGCTCATTCTCCTTAAAAAAGAAATACGCGTTCTTAAACCCTTAGCTGAACGCACTCTTGAAAAAGAAAAAAAACTCATAAGAACAGAGCAAGCTTACACACAAGCGCAATATGCTATTTTTGATCTAAGTGAAAAAATTGAAAACTTAAAGAATCAATTCCAAGTCAAACTAGCAGAAATGCAAATGGCACACCCGGATGTCATACACTATAGCAATGGGCGTTATAGCTTTAATGCTGCTTTATTTTTTGAAAACGCTTCAGCGTCCCTCAACGAAGAGGGGGAAAAAATGTTAGAAGAGTTCGCGGTATTTCTAAAAAGCTTTATCAGAAATGCCCCTCTTGATTTTGATTGGTTTATTCGTGTTGATGGCCATACAAACCACCTTCCCATTGAAAATGATCAGTTTCCATCAAACTGGTATCTTGCCAGTGCACGTGCCCTAGCAGTTGTTGCGTTTTTAGAACAACAAGGCGTCCCTGGAAAGTATATGGTTGCTAGTAGCTTCAGCTCTTATTGGCCAATGGTTAACCCAGAAGACGAACAAGCCATCGAAAGCAATCGACGCATTGAATTTTCTATTTCACACTATTAACAGAATAAAAATACACTCTATAAACCTAAGATAAATGAACTCCCACAGGTGCATGATCAGATGGGCGTTGCAATGCACGCACATCCCGGGCAACTTCTACCGTTTCAAGAACATCTGCCGCTTGAGGAGAAAGCAACAAATGATCAATACGCAACCCTCTGTTTTGTTCCCACGATCCCTGCCTATAATCCCACCATGTATATAATTCTTCAGGGGAAATTCCTTGAGCTTTCCCATAAACGCTTGCCGCATCAACCCACCCTTGATTCGTTAAACGCCAAAAAGCTTGCCGTTCTTGAGGGCTCGCTAAAATACGGTTTTTAAACTTCTCTGGATCATAAACATCAGAATCATGAGGCGCGATATTATAATCTCCCGCAACAACTATTTTCTCATTAAACGCTAAAAGAGACGCTGTATAGGCCTCAAAATCTTTTAAAAACTGCAGCTTATACGCATATTTTTCACTCCCTACTTCTTGGCCATTAGGAACATAAACACTCGCCACACGCACTCCTTGGGTTACAGCCTCTATATAGCGCGCTTGACCTAAGTCTTCTTGTCCAGGAAATCCCATTTTCACATCTTCAAGCGGAGATTTAGATAAAATGGCCACTCCATTATAACTTTTTTGACCAAAAACAGCGATGTTATACCCCAAATCCTCAAGAAATAAGGCTGGAAATGCTTCTGTTTGAACTTTAATCTCTTGCAATAAAACAACATCTGGTTGCGCTTCTTGCAACCATGCGATCAACTGTTCAAGTCGTGTGCGAACCGAATTCACATTCCATGTAAAAATTTTCATACCGTCTCCTCATTACACTGAAAAAGAATTACCACACCCACAAGAAGAAGCCACCTCTGGGTTATTTACTTTAAAATAACTTCCCATTAAATCTTCCACAAAATCAATCTGTGCGTTCTCTAAAAAAGGCTGTGAAACGGCATCTACAACAATAAAGACGCCGTCTTGTTCAATCAAGAGATCCTCTGATTTTCTTTCATCAATGTTAAAAACATATTGAAATCCATTGCACCCCCCTGCATCCACAGAAATGCGGAAAGCAGCTCCTTCTTGCTTTGACTCAAGCAGGGTTTTAATGTGCTGGTGCGCTGAAGGCGTTAAAAAATCTTTTCTCACAACGATCTCTCTTAGATTTTCCTAATCATACATTAAATCGAAAATGAAACACATCTCCATCCTGCACCAGATACTCTTTCCCTTCTTGGTGCATTTTTCCAGCCTCTTTAGCGCCCCCCTCTCCCTTACACGCCGTATAATCCGCATAAGAAATTGTTTCCGCACAAATAAAGCCCCGTTCAAAATCTGAGTGAATTTTTCCCGCTGCATTTGGCGCCGTTGACCCTTTTTCAGTCGTCCATGAACGAGCTTCTTTTGGACCAATTGTAAAGAAAGTTAATAAACCTAGAGCTGCATATCCTTTTTGGATTACCTGATCCAGGCCTGTTTGTTCCAACCCAATACTTCCAAGAAACTCTCTTTGCTCTTCCTCTTCTAAAGACGCAATTTCTGCTTCTATGGCACTTGAAATTACGACTGCTTCTGCATTTTCTTGGGCAGCAATTTCCTGTACTTTTTGTGTAAAAGAGTTCCCTGTCGCCGCTTCTTCCTCAGACACATTACACACATAAACAACTGGTTTAGCGGTTAAAAGCTGTAAACTGTCAAACATCTCCTTATCATCTTTAGAGAGCTCAACAACACGTGCCGGATGACCGTCTTGCAAAACAGGAAGAACCTTTTCAACCAACTTTAAGAGTTCTTTGCTCTCTGCATCGTTTCCTTTTGCCCTTTTTTCTAAAGAAATTTTTCTTTTTTCTAAAGATTCTAGGTCAGCCAAAAGAAGCTCTGTCTCAATGATTTCTTTATCTCGCAAAGGGTCTATTGATCCCTCTACGTGAGTAATATCTTCATTTTCAAAGCATCGAAGAACATGAATAATGGCATCAACAGATCGCACATGCCCTAAGAATTGGTTGCCCAATCCTTCTCCTTTGCTTGCACCTCTTACAAGACCTGCAATATCAACAAACTCTAAAGTTGTTGGAATGATTTGCTTAGAACCAGCCAATTCTGCCAATTTATTAAGCCTTAAATCTGGAACGCCAACACGTCCAACGTTTGGTTCTATCGTACAAAAAGGATAGTTTGCAGCCTGTGCTTGCGCTGTTTTTGTAAGCGCATTAAATAAAGTTGATTTTCCAACGTTGGGCAACCCAACAATTCCGCAATTAAATCCCATAAAATCCTCTTAGTGTTTAGCTATCTAATATCTTTGAGGTAAATTTATGAGGATCCTCCTGGAAAAGCAAGGGAAGAAATTCTACAGTTTTTTCTAAAAGAGGCACCAGCCACGCTTCATCATCGGAATCAAATCGACTTAAAACAAAATCTGTAGGCGCCTGCTTTGGGTTTTTAGGACGACCAATACCAACTTTTAAACGCCAGTAGTCCGGTCCTATTTTTTTATCGATATCCTTCAACCCATTATGCCCACCAGCCCCTCCTCCTTTTTTCAACCGCACCTTTCCTGGCTCTAAGTCTAAATCATCATGAATGACACAAAGATCCTGGGGTTTAAATTTAAAAAAAGAAAGAAGCTTTAAAACAGAATCACCTGAAACGTTCATATACGTTTGGGGTTTTAATAAATGAAGGGTATGGTCGTCTATTTTCCCTTGGCAATAGTCTCCTTGGAATTTTTTACTGTAAGAAGGGAAAGAATACGCTTGCTGAATTGCATCAATAAATAAAAACCCGACATTATGTCGGGTCATAAGGTAGCTGGCACCCGGGTTTCCCAGGCCAACAAACA
>CAYGMA010000051.1:0-1216 GCA_964351045.1 uncultured Holosporaceae bacterium
CTCTTTTACCGGTTTCACGCCATTCTGCTGAGACAAATAAACTTTAGTCAAAAACCGCAAGTGAACCACACCAATTACATTATCTGGGGTTCCAGTCCAAACAGGAAATCGCGAATAAGGTGTTTTCAAAAGGTCCGGCATTGCATCAGAAAGAGATCGATCTCCATCAATCATAGCAACCTTATCCTGCTTCTTTAAAACATCTTCATTTTTCAGGTTTGATAAATCTAAAATGCCACGAAGCATACCCACCTCATTACGGGCCTGAGCTCCTTGAAACATGTCCAAAATAGAGATAAGCTCTTCTTTTGCTGAAAATATATCCCCTGATTTTTTCTGCTCAAGGCCAAATTTTTCCCAAACCCAATAAACAAAACGGTGAATCATTGAAGTAATAGGTGATAAAATCCGAAAAGAAAAACTTAAAAATGATGCAATTTTTAACGAGAATTTCTCAGCATTCTGCAAAGAGTAAACTTTTGGCATAACTTCAGCAAAAACAATCAATAAAATTGTCATCAAAAGAGTTGCCACACCAATTCCCCCTTCAGAAAATAATTTTATAAATATGCCAGTCGCAATGGAGGTCGCTAAAATATTAACAAAATTATTCGCTAAAAGAATGGTCCCTAAAAGCTTTTCCATTTGCTCTTGAAGCCTTGAAATAAGCTTTGCATTATAAGAGCCTTCTTGAGAAAGACGCTGAATACGCGCACGCGATACCGTCGTTAAAGCTGTTTCAGCTGCAGAAAACAACGCAGCTAATATAATTAAAATAAGAATAAAAAAACACAAGAACCAGATCATAAATCTACTTTTTAAGGATGTTCTCTAGCATATACAGATCTTCTGCAAAGGCAGCATCTTGGGTAAGAAGTTCTTCAATTTTTTTCACCCCATGCATCACCGTTGTATGGTCTCGACCTCCAAACTTACGGCCAATTTCAGGAAGTGAGCTTGAAGTTAATTTTTTAGAAAGGTACATCGCAATTTGGCGAGGACGCGCAACAACACGAAGCCGACGGTTGGAATGCATATCGCTTACCCGCACATTGTAGTGTTCTGCAACCTGTTTTTGAATATCTTCAATGGTAATATGCTTCTCATTCGCTCGAAGTAAATCACGTAAAACGGTTTGAGTTGATTCAAGAGTGATTTTTTGCCCCACGAGGGTCGCATGAGCGACAATACGATTCAAAGCTCCTTCAAGTTCTCG
>CAYGMA010000051.1:1226-7204 GCA_964351045.1 uncultured Holosporaceae bacterium
TTTTATGAGCAAGAAACTCAAGCACTTTAGGCGGAATTTCTATATCCAAGCTCTCTGCCTTAGACTCCAAGATACCAAGTCTTAACTCATAGGTTGTAGGGTGAATATCCACAACCAATCCCCACCCTAATCTGGAACGCACGCGCTCTTCTAAGCCTTGAAGAGCTGTTGGTGATTTATCAGCTGTTAAAATGATTTGCTTCTTCTTATCAACCAATGCATTAAACGTATGGAAAAACTCTTCTTGCGTCGAATCCTTACCACTAATGAACTGAACATCGTCAATCATGAGCACATCAACGGATCGAAACTGCTCTCGAAAAGAAATAATGTCTTTATGGCGAAGCGCGCGAACAAACCGATGCATAAACTGCTCTGCAGACATATAAAGCACTTTTCTTTTAGACTGGTGGTTTTTAATATGCCATGCGATTGCGTGCATCAAATGGGTTTTACCAAGCCCAACTCCTCCATGCAAAAAAAGAGGGTTAAAATAAATGGTCGATGAATCCGCAACACGCTGCGCTGCTGCATAGGCCAATTCATTTGGTTTTCCCACGACAAACGTTTCAAACGTATAACGCGTATCCAAACGGTTTTCGGAGCTATCCTCTTGTTTACTCTCTACATTTAAAGGTGTTTTTTTCTTTTGCTCGTCTGACGGTGTTTCTTCCAAAGAAGCAGCTACCTCCTGGCTTGCTTTAACCAAAACCTCTACAGAACAGACGCCCGGCATCGCTTTTTGCCAAATCTCAAGCAATTGCTTTAAATACCTATTTGTAATCCAATCTCTCAAAAAACGAGAAGGAACAGACAAATAGACGCGCCCAGCACTAAACTCCTCGAAATCCAGGAATTTCAGCCAACTTTCATAAACTTTTTCGCTGTATTGCTTCCGTAAGCTTGGCTTAAGGGAGCCCCAAACTTTTTCAGGCGCCATCATAGTTTTCTGTGATACATATTTTGATTTTTCTCACTCTACACGTTTTAACAGCAAGCCTCAAATAAAAATTCAATCAAGCAAAGGTGATGACCTATTAAATTTTTGAGAATTCCATCAACGCATTAAAGCCAATAGCCACCATATCAACGGACACATTCTTTGGCACCATAAGCTCATTCATCGTCTTATGGTACAACTGCGTTGAAACTTCCGTTTTTTTCTCCCATCTTTTTAAAAGAAGTGAAACATCTTTAACGCCTTTCACCTCTCTCAAGATTCTTTCTGCCAACCGCTCATGAACTGTATCTAGCTCTCGAACAATCAACCGCAAGTTTTTCTTGCGCCATGGATCATCATTCCTTACCTTTTGGCAACTCTTCCGCAACCAGTCGATAAAATAAACCGAGTTAATTTTAAAGAAAAGCTCCGCCACAAGCTTAAAAGGCACGTTTGTTCTAAAAGAAATGTTTGTGATAGGCCAAACATACTTAATGTATTGATATAAAACAATACGCTGCGCCATCTCTTCTGGCACCTTATTTTTCATAAGGGTTGCCTTATCTCGGGTGATTTCTTTTTTTTCTTTTGACGTTAAAAAACCTTCTAAAACCTCACCCAAAACAGAAACATTTTCGCTATATGTGTCAATATCTGAGCACAAATCATCCATTTTTCTTTGGTTAAATGTCAGCCACAACGTACTGTACTCAACCACTTCCACAAGAGCTAACAAAAGATTTTGCTGTACTTTAAATGGAACTGAAACACCCAGTTCTTGTATTTTTTGATTGAGCGGCAAGACACCCAAACTATCGCGCGCCACAAAATAATTTAAAATAACGTTTGCGGGCTCTTCCTGAGTAATACGCATAACTTCCGCAAGATACGTAGGCCCTTGGCGATTCACCAGTTCGTTACACGTAAGCGTTGCAATAATTTCTCGTTTCAAAGGATGCTGCAAAATTTCTTGAACATATTTTTTGTTCAATTGACTTGGGAAGTAAGCCAACAATTTGCTTTCCAAATAAGAAACATCCGGCAATGCACTCTTTAAAATAACATCGTGTGCAAACAGCTTTCCATAGGCAAGCAAAACAGCTAACTCTGGACGCGTCAGGCCTATTTGTTTGCTTTTTCGTAATTTAAGCTCCTCTTCATCAGGCAAAAACTCTAACTTACGATCTAAATAACCTTGTCTCTCAAGAAGCTTCATAAAGCGTTCTTGCCGACCCAAAAGATCTGCTCCTCGCACTTGAATAAGAGAAAGAGCATTATTTTGCGCACTATTATTTTTCAACACTAAGTCTGACACTTCATCTGTCATTTTAGACAGTAGACTATTTCTCTTATCGTCCGTTAGCCCTTCTTTTTCTTGAAGCGCTTTTAAAAGTATTTTGATGTTCACCTCATGGTCAGAACAATCAACCCCTGCGGAATTATCAATGGCATCTGTATTAAGAAGGCCTCCTTTCAAAGCAAACTCAACGCGTGCCTTTTGAGTCATGCCAAGGTTTGCCCCTTCACCAATAACCTTGCATCTAAGCTGGCGGCCATTAACACGAACAGAATCATTTGCGCGATCCCCAGCCTGCTGATCTGTTTCATCTGAGGCTTTCACATAAGTCCCGATTCCACCAAACCAAAGTAAATCTACAGGAGCTTTCAAAATTTCTTTGATCAATTCATTAGGTGCCATTTGCGCTTTAGAAAGCTTTAATGCTCTTTGCGCTGCTTTCGATAAAGTGATTTTTTTATCACGACGGCTATAAATCGCCCCTCCTTCAGATAAAAGTGTTTTATCGTAGTCTTCCCAATTTGAGCTTGGTAATTTAAACAAACGTTCCCGCTCTTTATAGGACACAGCAACATCTGGATTTGGATCAATAAAAATATGCAGATGGTTAAAAGCAGCAACCAGCTTGATCTTATCTGAACATAACATCCCATTACCAAAAACATCGCCAGACATATCTCCAACGCCAATAACCTGAAACGGTGTCTTTTGAACATCATGTCCAATCTGGCGAAAATGATGTTGAACAGATTCCCAGGCTCCTTTTGCTGTAATCCCCATCTTCTTATGGTCATATCCATGAGACCCACCAGAAGCAAAAGCATCTCCGAGCCAAAAATTGTTTTTTATGGAAATCTCATTTGCATAATCAGAGAAAGTCGCCGTTCCCTTATCTGCCGCAACAACCAGGTAAGGATCAAATCCATCGTAACATTTAACTTTTTTAGGATGCTTTGGCTTTCCTTGCACCATATTGTCGGTCACATCCAACATCGCTTGAATCATCGTCTTATAACAGTGAACGCCAAATGCGATTTTTTCTTTTCGGTCCATACCTTCCAAGGACTTCTTAATAACAAAACCACCCTTAGCACCCACTGGAACAATAATCGTATTTTTTACCTTTTGGGCCTTCATCAAACTTAAGACTTCCGTTCTAAAGTCCTCAATTCGATCAGACCAACGCAGGCCTCCACGCGCAACTTTTCCTGTTCTTAAATGAGTTGCTTCAAAATCTTTATGATAAATAAAGAACTCTAACTCTGGTTTAGGCTCAGGAAGGTCTATAATTTTTTCACACTCAAACTTAAAAATAAGATAGGGAGCTTGATCTTCTTTAAAATAATTCGTGCGCAGCGTTGCATTAATCAACGTTAAGAAAGAACGGAAAACTCGGTCATCTTCTTGGGACTCTAATGCCTGAATTTCTTCTTCTACCTCTTTGTAAATTTTCTTTAATTTCGGTTTAGATCCTTTTAAAGAAAATTGCTCTTCAAACAATTGGATGAGCTTTTTTGTAAGAGACGCATTCTGAGAAAAGCTTCTCGTGACAAGGCGAAGGCTATAAGGAAAATGTATTTGCTTAAGATACTTAAAGTAAGCCCTTAAGATATTTACTTCATTAACTAAAATTCCTGCATCAATAATTAATGCGTTCAAAAAATCGTTCTCATAAACACCCTGAACAATTTCCTGGATGCCTTGCTCAATAAAAGATTTAGATTTCTCAAAATCAACACCATTAGCACACGCACTTTCCACAAAAAAATCATGTAAGTAAATAGACTCTGTTATGTCTTCCGGCTTAATCCTATAGGTTTCTTCTGTAAAAACTTTAAGCCCAAGCATCTCAAAAACAGGCATGATATCTGTCAATGGAATTGACCGACTCAAATTAAAAATCTTAATACGATAAGAAAATACCCCTTTGTTTTCTGAAAATGTCTCCCCAAGTTTCACCAAGGGTTTCTGCTTCAAGGCACATTCCTGACTATGCTGAATATCGTCAAGCGCTTCCTCAGGCGTAAAATCTAACTGATAGCTTTTTGAAAAAGCTCTTTGGTAAGCACGTTCACTTCTATCGATCAGCTGTTCCAAAGAATCTTCCCAACTTTTAGCCGCTGTTTCTATTTTTTTCTGTAAATCTTTTAGTTGGATTTTCTGATCTTGAAGCGGGTCTTTCACAAAACTAAAAACCACCCAAACATATGGAAGGTCAGGGTCAATATTTGGGTGATACGAACTCATCTGAGCATTAAGATTATCTTCTAAAATAACTTGTATTTTCTCTCTTAACGCGCCTGAGTATTTTTCTGTAGGAATATAAACAAACCCTGAAATCAAATGACTCAGTGGGTCTTTTCGAACATACAAAAGGACTCTTTTTCGCTCTTGAAGTTGAAGGATTTGATGCACAAACGTTGTAAGATCCCCTTCTGAAAATTGAAACAATTCATCCCGCGGTAATGTTTCTAAAATATGAACTAATACCTTCCCTGTATAAGAAGGAAGAAACATATCCGATGCTTGTAAAAAAGAGTTTAGTTTCTTCCTTAAAATAGGAATGCTTTTAATGCTCAATGTATAGGCTGTTGAAGTAAACAATCCTATAAACTCTCGTTCTCCGATGATATCCCCTGCAGCATTAAAAATCTTCAACCGGATAACATCCATTGGAACATTTCGGTGAACCACGGATCTTGCAATGGTTTTGGTAATTAGAAAAAGTTTATCTGACGGCAAATAATCTTCTTGGTCTTCCAAAAGACAGTTAATATGAAAAAAGCACTCCTTCTGGTCTCGGGCAATTCCAAGAGCCTCTCTAAGAACGGCCTTTTTCTTTTTAAAAGAGTATTCTCGATATCCTAAAAACGTAAAATTTCCTGACTCAACCCAAGATAAAAAAGCACATATTTCAGAATAATCTTCCTGGGTGAAACTTTTCTTTCCATTTTCAATATCGCTAACAGCCTCAAGAGATCGCTCTCTCATAACACCCCAATCAGAAACCGCTCGATCAATATTTGAAACAACCCTCTCCAGACCCTGTTTAAGTTGAGAAAACTGATCTTTCATCAAAACTTTAGATAAAACAATCACAACCACTGATTCTAAATCTTGATTTGACGATTTTTCAGAAGGACTCTTAATAGAAATCGGCGTCCCGTTTTGATCTCGTTCAATTGCAAGAATGGGGTGCATAAGAAAAGAAATCTCATAAGACTGATTCCGTAAATAATTGCTAATCGAATCAACAATAAACGGGCTATCCATACGACGCATCATAAGGACTGTTTTAGGCACGTCATAATGCTTAAAATTAAAAATATTGATTTGCGTTTTTTCAGGTGTTTTCGTTGTCAGCATCCTAACAACAACAGGCAAAAAAGCTTCAATGGACTCTTTCCCAATAAAATCTAATTCTGCTAAACTCGTTGAAATTTGACGAATAAATAAACGTGCTAAATCCTTCTCAAGCCCTTTTAAATCAAGCTGTTGAAAAAATTTTTCCTTTAACTTCTCAAGCCTCTGATGGTTCGGTTCTAATACTTTTTCGGTCGGATTCATACTTTATTTAACCCAATATTTATTCACGTCAAAGCTTACCAAACTTATATCTAAATGAGAAGAAAACGATACCGTCTAAAAAGATCCATTTTAAATAATGGAGCGGGCGAAGGGATTCGAACCCTCGACCCCAACCTTGGCAAGGTTGTGCTCTACCCCTGAGCTACGCCCGCT
>CAYGMA010000052.1:0-7154 GCA_964351045.1 uncultured Holosporaceae bacterium
AGAAGAGAGAAAGGTTCTTAGAGTTTCTGAAGTTGAGAAAGATAAAATGCATTTTTTTTATCATAGTGAGCAAAGCTTGATATTAGAAATATTGCTTAACTCACAGCTATTTTTTGACAAACTTAAAGAACATTTAGGGGAGGATGTTTCTGGAGAAATAAGTGCACTTTTTATCAATATCCTTGGCTCATATGATCCATGTTGCCGTTGTGGTGATGCGTTGCATCAGTTAAGTGGAGGGTTTAAGGAAAAATTAATCGGAGAGCTAGGGGCTACTTTGGATGAAAGAATAACTATTAAGGAAGATCTACCTTTTTTTATTAGTTATAATGGATTAAAAAGCTATAAAGAACCTGAGTTCAACGGAAAAAACCCTTTGCGTTTTGATAAAGCAGACATTGAGGCCCCGTTCAATACAGATCCTTTGATTTTATTAGGATCGGGGTTAATACCTAAAATTGCTTGTACATTTTTTTAAGATTAATAAAGAGGACACCAATGAGAAAATTTATTTTAGTTACCTTATTATGTGTTTTTAATGTTTGTGCGGTATGGCCTCCAGAAGGAGGGATTACTGAAGAGGATGAACAAACAGTACAAACGTTGCTTAATTGGTTTTCTGAAGGGGAATTAGGGCTTCCAGGAGATATAGACAATCCTGAGGGAAACCTAAAAAAATATGCAGATATGGGACACCCAGCGCTTGCCCTTTATCATGGAGAGTATATTTTTTATCAGAAAGAAAATCCAGATCTTAAAGAGGCTTCTAAGTATGTGTTTCAATCGGCAAAAGAGGGGCACCCTGATGCTGTTTCGTTAATAGAATCTGTGCTCGATAAACCATACAATGAAGGGTTGAAGGAAGAATTTGAGAAGAAGTGGCCTGTTTATTATTCTGAAACAATATTAATGCTAGCCAATGGGAGCAATATCGTTCCAGTTGATAAAATAGCTTTAGCCCTTTTAACGATGACACAAAAGCAAGAAGAACAAGAAGCTGAAATGACGCCGTTAAGTCTGCAAAAAACACTCTATTTTGCGCAAGCTTGTTGGTTGCAAGCACGAGAACAGCCTTTGTTTTTAGAAGAGCGTTTTGAAGCGTGGAGTTATGGGCCAGTTATTCGGAGTGTTTATCAGGACTATAAACACCATAAATCCAACCCTATAAAAATTAGAGAAGCGGATTATTTTAGCTTTGAAGAAGAAAATCCTGACCTTCATCATTTTCTTTCATGTGTATGGACGATAACCCAGAGATATAGTGCTTTTTGGTTAACACAAATAACCCATTTAAAGGGGGCACCTTGGGAATTAGTGTATGAAGAGGATGAAAATAATGAGATTCCTCTTTACTGGATGATGCGTGATAAAGCAGGTATTATTCAGGAAATTAAACGAGAGTTTATGGGGGGAGAACTGGCTCCTAAAAAAGCCAAAGAATAAGGGCATATTTTGACCCTCTCAATTTATTAGATAGAGGTTCATGAAATCGTCAAAGAATAGGTTCCTAGAGAAGGGGGCGTGCAAACTGGCGGATGAGTCTGGATATGAAGAGAAATGGGGGGAGTAAAAAAAGAGGGGGCCCACCGGTTGGCGGGGACACGTATTTTACTTACACTCTTCAAAATTTAGATTATTCAGAGTTGCTACTAAAAGGGTTGCTTCCAAAAAGAAGACTTTCACGCGTGGGGGGAGGCGTCGTTGGACGGCTTCTAGTACCCCTATTAAGAGGAGAAGCCCGTGTCATGGGGCTCTGGGGGTCTTATTAGGCCGAAAGTCTCCTCGGCGCCTTCATCGTCGGTTCCTTCATCAACACTTTCTTCATCCTCACTTTCTGACAGCTCATGTGCGCTATCTTCATCTTCCGTTTCTTCATCAAAGTCTGATTCTTCATTCTCGAGAGTGTCTAAAAGGTGAGGATATTTTAATTCCTTTAGGGTATTGAATATGTTTTGTAGGTCTTCTTGTAAACGTTTTAGGGTTTTATCGGTTATTTCATCAAATACAAAAAATGGTTGAGTGCTTCTTTCATCATCATCGTTGCTGTCTTCAGTTAGCTGAAGGTCTATAAGAGAAGAGATGACTTCTTGCTCGTCTCTATCTTCCCCTGCATCAAGCAGGTCAAGGTCTGCATGAGGGTGTGCACTTTCTGCAGATGATCTAGAGAGAAGTGTATGGAAAAAAAACAAGGGAGGAAAAGGGGTTTCTTCTCCCACTGTTTCAAAAGAAAAAGAAGGGAAAGAGGTGAAGTTTTGAGCGGATCTTGTTAAACAGGCGCTGGTTGTGGGAAGCTGAGAGGTTTGTTCCACATCGGCCTCGTCTTGCTCTCGTAAGGGAGCAAGGTAGTTGGTTAGAGCGCTTTGATCGATTGTCCAGGTTTCTCCATTCGGTGTTTGCATGCGCCTAAGTCCTCCGGCTTCATAGGTGGCATGAATGAGGTTTGTGAGAGCCCCACTTCCTATTTGTAAGATCGTTTGCTTTTCTTCTTCAGTAAATTGGGAGCCTTCTGCAAAAACATTATGGATGACAGCTGTTCTTTGAGCAGCATTAGAAATATGTTCAAAGCGGTTGAGTGAGTAAAGAGGGCATTGTTCTGCATTCTCTAAGGTTATATTTCCGTCATCTACGGCATTTTGAAGATCGGTAAGAAGCGTGGCTTGTGAAGTGAAAATAATAAAAAATAAAATAAAAGAAAGAAAATATTTCATAAAAAGCATCCAAATAGTGTTTATGGGAGGTTAATACACTTTCTTTTCAAAGTGAGTCAAGATTTTTATTGGGGGAGTATTTTGACAGGTGTTTTTTGAAAGCTGAGCTGACGCACTTTTTTGACTGGATCCCGGGGTCAAGCCCCGGGACGTAGAGAAAAAAGTAGTCCCGGGACGTAGAGGAGGGCGGAGCGTAGGAGGGGGATGCTGGGGCATAGAGAAGAAGCAGGAATGTTGGGCGGCAGTAAAAATGGCTGGGACGTAGAGAAAAAAGTAGTACCAGGGCGTAGGGACAAAGATGACTGGATATGAAAAAGGATGGGAGGAGTAAAAGAAAAGGGCGCCCACCGGTTGGCAGGCACATACACACTTTTGTTTTACTCTTCTAGTCCTTCATCTTCAGCGTCAGATATGTTTGCACTATCATCTGGCAGTTCGTCATCGGGTAGGGCCGGCGGAGGACGGTTGTAATCAGGGTAGTTGTTTCCTAATTGTGCTTCTCCTGTGTTGTTTGATGATGAGCTATTATTACCTCCAACAGGTTGAAACGGGCTTTCTGGAGAGAGAGAAAGCTCAGTTATTTTTGTAGAGGTGGTTTTTCCAGTACTGCTGTCATCACTTTCATCGTCGCTATCACCAGCGTGTAAGAGGTCGCCAGGTGTCGCACGCCTTTTTAAGAAGGGGGATGCTTTGAGTTCTTCGTTATCCGTGGATCCCTCGCTGACGTTATCACTTCTAGCATTTTGTTCAAGCAAATAGGGAGGGTAAGGAGTGTCTACTCTGGTGAGCTCATTGCCACTTGTCGTATTGTTTTGTGGGGCCATCATTTGCTGAAAGAGTGAAGGTCTCTTGTATTTTTCAGCTTTTTTTTCTTCCCAATGCTCTTCATCATCAGAATCTGGGATGCTTTCCCACTCATCATCGTCGCCGGCTACAGCGTTTTCATCGTCGTCAGAATCTTCATCGGAATCAGTTCCTTCCTCGTTCCAATCTCTTAAGGTGTAAAAGACGCTTTCTAATTCTTTTTGTAGCGTTTGAAGGATGGTGTCGGTTTCTTCACTGAATAACGGAAGAGGGGCTGGGTCTGTTTTAGCTGGTTCTGAAATATCGCTGAATACGTCATCATTATCTTCTTCTGCTGGAGATTCGAGTGTGTGGGTGCGTGCCTGGAGGTTTGCTTCCACAGCCTCTTCATCGAAATCAGCCGCATTGACGACAGCTCCAGTACTTCCAGTGCTTTGTCTCTCCTCTTCTGCACGTGCATAGACTGGGTGAAAACCCTCAAGAGAAATAGTGCTTTCTGGTTTTGGGAGGAGCGCGTCTTGGAAAAAAAAAAAAGGAGGGAAAAGGTAGTTTTCTCTAAAAGAAAAGGCGGGAAGAACTGCGTAGCTAGCGGCAGTGTATAATGTTTCAATAGACCGATTTATTTGGTTGTAGCGGTTTTGATAAGTTACCAGATTATTTTCTAGCTCTTGGAATCGCTCTGCTGAGCCGGCGGATACCTCTGGTTTTTCTTCTGCATTTTCTGGGTGCAGGAGAGCGTCAAGGTCTGCATGTTCTTGAAAAAATTGCTCGAGAGAGTCTTGTTCTTTTATTAACGTGGAAATGTAGGTGGCTAGAGATTCTGGATCAACTATCCAGACATCTCCTTGTTCAGCTTTATAAGGTGTGCGTTCGCTTCCATCTTCGGTATAGAAGGTGCCTATTTCCACTTTTTTGCGCATGAGCCCACCGGCTTCATAGGTGGCATGAACAAGTTGTGTGAGGGCGTTAATGCTTTTTTCCAGGAGAGTAGTCTCTTCTTTAGGGTTACGAGGGTCACATTCTGAAACATAGGCTAGACTTATGGCGAGTTCAGAGAGACCTTTAAAGCGTTCAGGTGAGTAAGGGGGGTGTTCTGTTTTTAAGGTGGTTAATTTTTCGGTTTGATCATCAAGGCTTCTAAGGAAATCCTTAAGAGGTGTAGAGTGCACCGTTAAAGCAGTAAAAAATAAAGTAAAAGCAAAAAAGTGTTTCATATCAAAGCATCCAAATAATGTTTAGATGTTTAGTACATTTTATTTTTTGAAAGGTGTCAGGATCCTTTGCTTTTTTATTTAAAAAGAGGGAGGTGTGGAGTCGGTGTCGGGAAAGTGAGCTGCGCACTTTTTTGACTGGATTCCGGTGTCAAGGACCGGAACGTAAGGAAAATTAGCCCTTTTCAGGTGGAAAAAATAAAAGAAGGACACTCCTCTTTGTGGCTTTGCTTTTTCTGGTTTTTTTGACATACTTCCTCCAAAAAAAGAAAAGATGATGCGGATTGTTTGTTTGCTCGTTGGCGTGTGTTTCTGGGCTTCTTTTGCGGTTGCTGGAGGGGAGCCTGGTTTTGATTTTGAAGAAGAGGAACGTGCCGTTTCAAGTCATACTCGGGGGTCTCGTGTAAAATGTTTTAGGAAGAAGAGGAAGAAACCTAAGAGTGGGAAGCCTACGGCTAAAGCTAATGTAATTAGGGCATCTGGCGATGAAGAAAAGCAGAGACGTGATGACCAGCGGCAAGAATTTTTAGGTGTGGGGCGGCTTGACCTTGTGCAAGAAGATGCTGAAGAAGCAACCCTTCATGAACAGGCAGCAGCTGAAGAAGCGGCTAAAAAAGCTAGAGAAGCTGCTGAAGAAGCTGAAAGAGTGCGCCTAAGAAATCTGACAGACGCGGAGTTTTTGGATAAGTTGTGTCCAGGAGTTTTAGCGCTTTTTAAAGAAGACCCTTTGATTTAGCCTAAGGATGAAAGACTCTGGCGTAAGTCTCTGATCAAGATGAGAGCGGTTCTTATCAAGACGTTTTAGCTGTTTAGGGGGTAGGGCCTTAAAAAAAATGGTTTGAGGACTTCAGCTGCGCTGATTCCTACAAGCTATCGTGATATTCATAGTAGTAGGCTTTTACCTTAACATTGCCTTTTTCTTTTCCCCAGGCTTCTGCATTTTGTCTCGCATTTTCTCCGCAGTGGACGGAAGGGGAATCTTTCGTTACACGGGCATAGGTTTCCAATGAGCTCAGCGGGAATATGCCCTCTTCGCTTTTACACGTTATTTGTTTGCTTCCAGGGTGATTGTTTCCAAGGCACCTTCCTTTTTTGAAATCTGTGTTCAGCTTAACGTTTTGACAGGTTTCATTGGCCCTGCAAGCTTGTGAGGTGCAGAGGAGAATACCAAGGGCGAGGGGTGTTGTTTTTTTGAATAAGGTGAACATAGAGGGCCTCCCAGGGTTTGTTTATATTAAGAGTCTTTCAACGCTTTGTTTTTTGTAACTTTTGTGGTTGGCTTGATAAAGATACGTGTTTCGTAGTAGTAAGGTTTCCCAAGGCCTTCTTCGGTTTTTCCCCATTCCTGTGCTTTTTGCTTGGCGTTTTCTCCGCAGTGGACGGATTGGGCAGGCTTGCTTAGTAACTCCTTGAAGGGGATTGCCATCTCTTGAGGGTTATCTTTACATATTACTTCATCAGATCCTGCATTTTTGTAGCATGCCCCTTTTTTGAAGGATGTGTTCTCTTTGCAGATTTCATCTCCCCTGCAGGCTTGTGAGGCGCAGAGAAGAACGCCAAGAGCGAGGGGTGTTGTTTTTTTGAATAAGGTGAACATAGAGAGCCTTCCGTTGTTACAGAGTTTATTTTACGTTGTGGATGGGAGGTTTGTCAAATCGTTGGGTGGAATTGAGCTGTGCTCTTTTATGACTGGACCCCGCGATCAAGTCGCGGGGCGTAGAGAGGAGGTGACGCGGGGCGTAGTGAGAGGGAGCAGGGCGTAGAGAAAAAAGAGGGCAACGGGGACGTCGGGAGAGTGGCGTTAGGGTGAGCGTGTAGAGGAAAGGGGCGCTGTGACTCTCCTCTATCCTGATATTTTGCGGATTAATTTGGGGGGCGGTAATTAATAGTAATATTGAATATTTTTTATTTATATATTACTTATTTTTACTTGACATTTGCCTATAATTTATATAGGTTGACTGCATTGGGGCTCTTTTGTTTTTGAGCCATTTTCATTCATAAAATCGACTGCCAAGTAAGCATAAAAAAAACCAGGAAAATCCTGGCATTTTTTTTTGAGTGGGTTTTTCAACTCTTCTTATCTCAACGGCAGCGCTAAGCATCAACACAGCAGGTTCCTGTCTTTTTGTGTGTGGTTACGAGAGGAAATTTTTTTACACGTCCGTCGGTTTTTTCTTCTCCGGCTTCAATTGAGCGAGAGGAGAGTTTTTGTATGCACACAATCTCCCCAGGAGACAGATCACGGGCTTTATCTGAGTGAAGAGCAAATTTGTGAGACGCATCTTGTGTTAAAAGAACATTTTTCCCTGTATTGATAGGCCCTGCAACAGAAAGAGTTCCCTTAGAACAAACCACGCGATCAGAGCATTGAGCGATCTGTGCGTTTGGATCACAGTATAAGGCCCACGGAAAGGTACCTTGCGCAATT
>CAYGMA010000053.1:0-3662 GCA_964351045.1 uncultured Holosporaceae bacterium
TTTAGTGGATCGTTTAGGGTTGGATCCAGCCATTAATACAGGGCCTTTGCTCGCTGCATTAACAGATGTGATCGGGTTTGTCTCGGTTTTAGCTTTGGCAACAGCTTTGCTTTAAATTTAAAGTTTTAAGGAGTTTTTTATGACAACATGCGTGATTGTAGAGGGTGTGCGTTCTCCCATTGGTCGGTTTAAGGGGAAACTTAGCCGTATGTCAGCTGTAGAAATGGGAGCGGCTGTTGGCCGTTCCTTACTTATGATGACGAACATTGACAAACACCAAGTTGATGAACTTCTTATGGGGAGCGTTTTAACGGCTGGGCAAGGGCAAGCGCCGGCACGTCAGGTTGCTTTAAAAATGGGCTTGCCTGATGGATGCCCCGCGACAACAGTTAATAAGATATGTGGTTCTGGCATGAAGTCTGTGATGCTTGCATGCGATCAAATTCTTTCTGGCCAAGGATCTGTTTATCTTGCTGGTGGAATGGAAAGCATGACGCGAGCGCCTTATTTACTGCCTCAAATGCGAGAAGGAGTGCGGTTTGGGGACCAAAAAATTCTTGATCATATGATGCTGGATGGACTGCAAGATCCTTCTTGTAACGGTGCACCCATGGGAGTTTTGGCAGAAAAAGTTGCAGGTCAATTATCAATTGGCCGTGAAGAGCAAGATGACTTTGCTCTGTCTTCTTTGGAGCGTGCTCAAAAAGCCACAAAAGAAGGCTTATTTCATCGAGAAATCGTTCCATTATCTCTTCAGCTTCCAAAAGAAGAAATCGAGTTGGATCATGATGAGCAGCTTGATTACGCGAATCCTGAAAAGTTAAAAACACTTAAGCCTTCATTTGATAAGAACGGAACCATTACGGCAGGAAATGCAAGCGCATTGGCTGATGGAGCTGCGATGCTTTTAGTTATGTCTGAAGAAAAAGCAAAAGAGCTTGGGCTACCTATCCGCGCTTATATTAGAGGATATGCGCAAGCTGCGCGCACTCCTGAAGAGTTTACAATTGCACCGCTTTTGGCAATTCCAAAGCTTTTGAAAAAAGTATCTTGGGACTTAAAAGAAGTGGATTTATTTGAAGTGAATGAAGCCTTTGCAACAGTACCGCTTGCTTGCATGAAAGAGTTTAATATTGCGCATGACAAAGTGAATGTGAATGGCGGTGCGTGTGCTATGGGCCATCCAATAGGTGCTTCTTCTGCACGCATTCTTGTGACACTCATGAATGCATTGGAGCAAAAGGGTGTTAAAAAAGGGCTTGCAACGGCATGCATTGGTGGTGGAGAAGCAACGGCCATGGCACTCGAGCTTGCGTGAGGGTTGAAGTTTTAAAGTGGAAGAGAAAAGAGACTGACCTAGATGAGATGCTTAATTATTGGAAAAAGAACTTGAATACTCTCAAAATGTATCTTCTGAGTATGCTTTCCAATTTAAGCTTTGATGGTTTTCCCCTCTACATTTTTTTTGGTGTGTGTCTACCTTGCCACCTAATTTTCTACATATATTTCTAGCTGAGCCTTTTCTCCACTCTGCATCATTGTTTATATCGTAAAACCCAACGGCCAAGCATAGAGCATTGTGCTTGTCGCTTCGGGTTCTTTTGCCTTCACCCTTTTTGAAGTCTTCACGTTTGCTTTGCAATTGAGCTACAGCGATTCTTCCGTCAGATCTTTGTTGGTTGTACAATGGGTAAGATGTAAGATCTTCTCCATCAGGTCTTAGTTTAGTTTCATTGCTGATTAAAAGCCACAAGTCGTCGTAATAATATTTTTTATTGAGGGAACAACAAATATATTTTCCAGGTGGATGGCAGCTAGATTTCCCGCTCCAACAAAACAAAACAGTAATAAGTGATATCGCTAGAATAGTCTTTCTTTCAAGTACGCTACTATACATGAGGCTCCTCCCAAAATTCACCTAAAAAAAATCTTGTACTTTTTTCTATTAATTGTCAACTGCTCTCATTGGGGGGTGTTATGATTACTTCAGCAAATCACCATGATTAATGGTGTCATATTTTGAAATGAATAAGCAATCGCTGTTCATTTTTTGTGATCTTTTTAGAATGGTTTTTATTTTCCGAATGTAAGCGGAATCGTTTTCCTCTCCTGTATAAGAAGGCAAGACCTGGAATGTAATATCTTCTTTATCAGAGCGATGAGAAATGTTTTCTGCAGCTGAATAATCTTTGTTGTTTTTATAAACCCGCACCTTAATTTTAAGCTTGTTTAATTTCACGAGTCTTTTTAAGAAGTCGTTGAGGTTTTCTTTTTCTGCTTTAGAACCAGCGAGGGCATTCAAATAAACTTTTGAACGTTTCCACGCGCGGGATTCATAAAAAATCTCTATATAATTAAGCATTAAGTCAGTGCTGCTACGGTCTTTAGAATTCCACCAAAGATCAATCACGCGTTTAGACCCAGGTTTATCTGCTAAAGGTGTTTCTAGCTTCTCTAGTTGATCTGGAAAATAAAGAAGTAAATTCTTTTGCGTGGAATAGCAGGCTTTTACCAAATCAAGAAATTCAGGCGTAATATCATTTGGGGAGGTGATTGGCACTAAAATAGAATTTGGTTCCATAAGAGCGGTTCCGTGGGTTTTTACAAGGTTGATGAAACCTTGATAGGGGGAATCCGAGACATGCGTTGCAACTAAGCAGTTTACTTTTTGTTCTTTAAAATGAGAGATAAGCGCCTTTTTATTCCAAGAAATTCGATCTGGAGAGTCCCATGTTGTTGGCAATACAACACCAAAGGTAAGCAAACCATTGTCGTCTGTCAGGTTTTTAGAAAATTTAACCATACGTGGATAGGTGTTTGGAGAGATAGATAAAACCAGTAAGCTTGGGTGCCAGGTGACAATATCATCGGAGCTTTCTTCTAAGTGATACAGCCCTTTCCGCATGAGCCAAAACCAAATGCTGCGTTTAATTCCTAAAATTTGATTCGAGGCTTCTGTGCGGTTTAGGATGGTATAAATGAGAAGAATGCTTGTAAGGGCAATAAATCCCCATTCAGCATTGATCATGAACATAAAAAATACGCATAGGGTGAACCCTAAAAGAGGAATGTACTTAGGTACTTTAAAATCAGGCCGCCAGCTGGGGGCGTTAATGTGATTTGAAATAAAAGCGGTGAGATTCAAAAGGCCATAGTTAATCAGGCAAATCATTGTATAAATAGGGATGATTTGATCAATGTTTGTGCTGAGAATAAGAAACAGAGTAAGCAGAAAAGTAAGACCGATGGCGTATCTTGGCTCTTTTAATGGGCCATAAGTGCGTGAAAAAATTTTAGGGGTAACTTGGTCTTGGCTTAAGCTTTGTAGGATTCTTGGACCTCCTAAAATAGCACCTAAAGCACTTGAGATTGTTGCGGCGCAAATACCGATGGTTACAACGCCTTGAGGCCAGGATATTTTCATGAATAAAAAAGGATCTGTTTTTAGCTCTGTGGGAGAAAAATAATAAAAAGAAGTGATGGCAAGGAGGCAGTAAGTAACAAAAACAAAAATTAAAGAGGTTGGGTTTCCAATGCGCAAAGAGCGTGCAGGGTTTTTTAAGGTTCCAGAAAGAGCCATTCCTGCTTCAATCCCTGTGAGCGCGCCATAAAGAATTGCAAAACCATCCCAAAAACTGAAATTTTCAGGGAAAAAGGGCTTT
>CAYGMA010000053.1:3672-7145 GCA_964351045.1 uncultured Holosporaceae bacterium
GAGAGGATAGCTCCCATAAGGAGCACGAGAATGACCCCTTGTGCTTTTAGGGCTGCTCGCGCTGAATAGCTTGATAGAACCGTCAAAAGAATAAGGGTTGCGACTTCGACTGCAACCAGAGAAAGGGAGGGGAAAATAGAGACAAGTGTATAGGCGAAGGCTGATGTGCAGAAGGAAATGGTTAGGGTTTGAGTCAGGTAAGTCGCAAGACCAACAGCTCCGCCAATTTTTAGACCAAGTAAGCGAGCAATGATAAAATAGACGCCTCCGGCCCCTACGTCCATATTTGTGGCAAGCATGGTTGTTGAGGCAGATGTTATTAGCATCAGAAGCAAAGAAAGGACCAGAATTAAAAGCGTGCTTTCAAGGCCAATCGTTCCTGTTACCACAGAAAGGCGTAAGAAGATGATTACGCCAAACATCATGGTAACGTTTGGAATGAAAATCCCGTAAAACGTACCCAGTTTTGAATGAGTCATTGTGTTTTAGTTGTAACGGTTTGTTGGGGTTTTGTCAAAAAAGGTATAATTTTTTGTGTGGTAGGGTTAAAAAAATTAGAAAAATAGCAATAATTTCAACCTTTTTTCTTTACTTTTTTTTAATCCTAATGCTAGGTTAGAATATATTTTATCTTTCAGGAGGGGTAAGAATGAGGGTGTTAATTGTTGATCAAACAAAAACCATGGGAGACAGCTTGGGTTTGGTGATGGAGCAATCTGGATATTCTTCGGATGTGGTTCAAACAGCTGAAGAAGTTTTTTCTTTTATCAAACTTTATGATTATGACATTATCGTTTATGATGTGAGCGTTAATGATATGGATTGCTATCAGTTTATCCATCAGCTAAGAAGCATGGGCGTGAACACACCTTTGGTTGTTGTTAGCGGTCAAAACAGTCCAGATATGCGGATAGAGGTTCTAAATCTGGGGGCGGATGATTGTGTTGTAAAGCCTTTTGATGTTCAGGAGTTGATTGCGCGTTGTAAGGCAATTGTTCGAAGGTCTCAAGGGCACTCTGCTTCTGCAATTCAAATTGGACGCTTAAAAATTGATTTGCGCCGGAACCTTGCTGAAGCGCATGGTCAGCTTCTAAATTTAACAAATAAAGAATATTCAATTTTAGAGCTGCTTGCCATTCGAAAAGGTGTTATGATAAGCAAAGAAATGTTTCTGAATCATTTGTACGGTGGTATGGATGAGCCGGAAATGAAAATAGTAGATGTCTTTATTTGCCGACTGCGAAAGAAAATCGCAGATATAACAGGGGATAACTTCATACAAACGGTCTGGGGGCGTGGGTATATATTGCAAGACCCTGCTGAAAAGACCGATTCAAGGAAAGAGGTCATGAAGGCAGGTTAACTCAACGGTAAGGAGTAAACCGATGTCTGAAAACCAGATTGCTGAGGAAACCCAGCTAAATCCTATTGATATTCACGTTGGTAGGCGTGTTCGAGATAGGCGTCAACGTTTAGGGTGGACGTTAATGGATTTGGCAGAACGGCTGGGCGTTTCACATCAGCAGGTTCAAAAATATGAACAAGGATCTACAAGAATTTCGGCAAGTTCTTTGTATAACTTGTCAAAAATTTTTCAAACAAACCAAAACTATTTTTTCGTGGGACTTGAGTCTGAGAGCCACGAGGATGCAAATTTATTTGAAGATGATGTGATCTCTTTAACCTCTCAAGATAAAACATTAAGTATTGTACTGGTTGAGGATGATTCAACGGATGAGCTCTTGATGCGCAAGGCAATCGAGCTTTTAGGTGAAAAAGTTAATTTGCACACACTTCATGATGGTGAGGCAGCTTTGGCTTTTTTGCGTCAAAAGGGGCTTCAAGGAACGTTTCCACGTCCAGATGTGATTATACTTGATTTGAATGTTCCAAAAAGGGATGGCCGCATGCTACTGCGCGAGCTTAAGCGGGATAGGCATTTGCAAGATATCCCTGTGATTGTAATGACAAATAGCTTGAGTAAAAAAGAGATGATTAATGTGTATCGTTCAGGTGCGTCTGGTTATATTTGTAAGCCGTTTGATTTTAACAAACTCAAAGAAAGCTTAGAAAGCTTGGTGGGATATTGGGCGCATACGGTTATTTTGCCAACGCGTTGTTAGCTTCATAGTTTTATTTTTCAGAGAAACGCTCACATTTTTAGAGGGCGGTTTTTCTTTTTCAACCCCATGAACTAAAAAAGAAAGGATGCAAAATATGAAAAATATACGGTTAATTATTGGCGCAAGCATTGGGACGATGCTAGAGTTTTATGATTTTGTTATTTTTATTGTTTTAACGCCTATTATTGCTCCATTGTTTTTTCCGGCGTCTGACCCTCAGGTCTCTTTACTGTCAGGTTATGCAACGTTCGCTATGAGCTTTTTGATGCGGCCTTTAGGCGGGTATTTTTTTGGGGCGCTCGGAGATCGATATGGGCGCTTTTTCTCGCTGAATTGGTCTATGTGTTTAATGGGAGTAGCAACTTTTTTAATGGCCTGTTTGCCCACGTATCAACATATCGGGTTTTTAGCGCCCCTTCTTTTAATTTTTTGCCGCCTTTTGCAAGGCTTTAGTGCTGGTGGAGAATATAGCGGCGCAGCGGTTGTTGTTTTAGAAAAAGCAGCGTCTTCTTCTTTTTTTCGAGCGTCTTCTTTTATCCCAATGGCAGCTGTTTTAGCTGTGATTTCAGGAAGTCAGATTACACGCATTTGGGCGCTTGATCCTCAAAGCATTTGGGGGTGGCGGATTCCTTTTTTTATTGGCTCTTTGGTTGCATTTGTTGGCTTTTTCTTGAGGAAAAGTTTTGGTGTTCCGGCTTTAAAAAAAGAAGTTACTGAAAAAGTATCTCTATGGACTCAAAAAAACTGGAACCCTCTGATTACAATGACTTTTTTGAGCGGTTTAGGGGTGATGATTTACTACACATTTGCAAGCTATATTGTTTCATTCCTGACGTTTCAGGCAGGGTGGAGTAAGAGTGACGCTTACCTGGTAAGTATCAGCGCTTCTTTAGGGGCTTTTATCTTAATGTATCCGGTAAGTTGGTTGGCGGATAAAGTGTTGGATCCATGGAAGATTATATCATGGGTGTGCTTGAGTTTAAGTATTAGCGCTATCCCATTGTTTTATCTGTTAAGTTTGGGGGAAGCGACTCTGGTTTTTGCCTTGATTCCTGTGATAAGTATTTTTTGGGCAGCCTTTGTTTTGACTAATGGATTAACGGCACGCTTGTTTCCAGTGGAAGTGCGCTTCAGAGCAATGGCTTTTAGTTATACTGTTGGGGCATCGTTATTTGGTGGGACTGCGCCCATGATTTATACGTATTTGGTTCAGGAAACAGGGATTTCCTCTATTCCTGGCTGCTATCTTGCGGTGATAGCACTCCTAAACTTCTTGATTTTACGGTTAAATAAGAGGTGAAATTTAGGCGTTTTAGGTCAATTTTGAGCCTTTTGGGGTCGATTTTTGAC
>CAYGMA010000054.1:0-3289 GCA_964351045.1 uncultured Holosporaceae bacterium
TGACTCAAGCGCAGTTGGAGATAAAAACCTTAAAAAACAGCGCTGAAGAAGAGGTAAAAATATTGACACAAGTGCGTGATGACTTAGCGCAGATTCAGGGTGAGAGGCTAAAAGATCAAGAAGAATTTAAAGAGCAAAAAGAGAAGCTATCAGAAGAGATAGAGAAACAAAAAAAAGAAAATGAGACAATTAACAAGGCATATCAAGCTGCAGTAGCAAGCTTAGGAAAAATAGAAGAGTCTCTCCTTCCTGATTCAGTGCCCTCAACACCTTTGCTACAAGATACGTTAGCGTCACAGCTTTCAAATGATGGGGGCGCCTTTTTTTCTGAGAAACAAGGAGAAAGCCTTTCAAAAAAATTGACTGCGCGCTTCAAACAATTGGAACAACAGAAGGCAGTTCTAGCCCAGGAAAATGAAGAAAAAGAAGATAAGATTAAAGCGTTAGAAGAAGCTCTTCAAAAAGCTCAGGCGTTAAATGAAAAGACTGCAGCAGAAATGGCTGCTGAAAAAGAGGAGAAGGAAGGGTATCAAAGCGAGTTAAATACGAGTTTGGGAAAAATAAAAGGCCTTGAAGAAAAAATTGATGTGCTTACAGATCAAAAAAAGGAGGAAAATGCTGAACAACAAGAGTTGAGAGATCGTATTGATCAACTTGAGGAAGAGCAGAAAAAAACAACGCAAGAGTTAAAAGAAAAAGAAGAAAAAGTTGGAACGTTTGCGTTGGAGAATGATACGTTGACTGAACGAGTGGCTACATTGGAGGAGAGGATAGCCTCTTTAAACCGGGACGTTAAATCGTTGCAGAAGGCCAACGAAAAAATAGAAAAAGAAAACGAAGAGCTGAAAAGCGAGAATATATTTTTGCGAAAAGAAGATGAGGCACTTTTAGAAGATAAGAAGAAGCTAGATCAAGTGAAGGCTGCGTTAAGTAGAGAAGGTAGGGGGCGTTCTAAAAAAGGGCTCTTAAGAAGAGGATCTGACTCTGGAGAAGATGAACTTTTGAAGGAAATAAGAGACATTGTTGGAAAAGGACGCAAATAGAAAGATTGATTAAGTTTGTCTTTGCGGTTTCTTGCGAAATAGGTATGATTAATAAGGACTTTTAACGAGATGGTGATGACTTTTTGGCAAGAGATAAAAGAAAGAAAATGGGGGCTTTTTTGTGCGCCTTTTAAGACAGGTGTGCAAGCAATTCCGCTTAATCCTTATTTTGCAGGGTTTGCTGGATTGAGCGTTTTGATGCTTTCAGCGGCGTTTTTTCTGCAATATGTGGGTGGATATGCGCCGTGCGCTTTTTGCATTTTTGAGCGCTGGCCGTATGTGGTTGCAGCATTGGCAGCGTTGGGAGGGCTTTTTCTGTCTCAGTGCCGGCCTAAAAACTTTATGCTGCTCCTGATTGTTTTAAGCTATTTAACCAATGTAGGGCTCAGTGGGTATCATGTTGCCATTGAACATAAATGGGTGGCGTTGCCAAAAGTGTGTGGCTCTCACTTGAATGCGCAAGACTTAAGCTTTGACCAGCTCAAAGAAAAACTTCTAAATACAAAGAAAATCGTTCCATGTGATCAAGTTCCGTTGAAGGTGTTTGGTTTTTCGTTGGTTGAATACAACCTTGTGTTTACCTTCCTGGTTTTTCTTTTTGCCGCGTTGTTGCTGCGTAAGCGTGCACAAGTGTGCTATATGGACTTTAAAAACAAAAAAGTGGGTTGATGGAACGAAATCTGACTCAGAAAATCCAGCGCATGCTACGTGTGAATCAGGCCGGGGAGCATGGAGCTGTGCGTATTTATCAAGGGCAATTAGCTGTTTTGGGGGAAGCTTCTGTGGCAGAAGAGTTGACTCATATGGCAGAGCAAGAAAAAGAACATAAGAAAATTTTTGATGAGTTGGTTGTTAAAAACCAGGTGCGTCCAACGCTTTTGTCCCCTATTTGGCATGGGGCTGGGTTTGCGTTAGGAGCGGCAACGGCGCTGATGGGAAAACGAGCTGCTATGGCATGCACGGTTGCTGTTGAAGAGGTGATAGACCAGCATTACCAAGAGCAATTGGATGAATTGAGGGCGACTGATGGACATCAAGACTTGATTGATGTGATTGAAACATGCCAAGCTGAA
The DNA here is from genome assembly GCA_964351045.1 of uncultured Holosporaceae bacterium. Taxonomy (GTDB): domain Bacteria; phylum Pseudomonadota; class Alphaproteobacteria; order UBA7879; family UBA7879; genus UBA7879. The sequence continues at coordinate 2,117 of CAYGMA010000054.1, forward strand.
GAAGTGGAACATCGAGATTTGGCTTTGGAAAAAGAAGCAAAACAATTTCCTGGGTATGGGCCTTTGACTTTAGGGGTGAAGGCTATTTCAAAAACAGCTATTTGGCTTTCTAAAAGGATTTGATGTGCGAAAAAACGTGCCTTGGGGCTATCTTTTCTGGCTGAGGGCCTGTATGGGGGCTGTGTTTTTGATGGTGGCGATCGGAGGGTATACACGTTTGAGTGGTGCTGGGCTTTCTATTGTTGAGTGGCGCCCTGTGGTAGGGACTTTTCCACCGATGAGTCAGGCAGCATGGCAGGAAGAGTTTGAAAAATATAAGACATCGCCAGAATTTAAGCAGGTAAATTTTGATATGTCTTACCAGGCATTTCAGCGAATTTATTTCATTGAATACTTTCATCGCTTGGTGGGAAGGCTGGTTGGTCTTCTTTTTTTTGTGCCGCTTTTAGTTTTCTGGTTGCGTGGTCAGCTTTCAAAAGGGCAAAAACATCTCTTTTTAGGGGCTTCTTTTTTAGGATGCCTGCAGGGATTTATGGGGTGGTACATGGTGAAAAGCGGGCTGGTGAAAGATCCTCAAGTAAGTCCTATCCGGTTGACGGGGCATTTGTTATTAGCTGTTGCTATTATGGGGTTGTTTTATTGGGAGATTTTAAGAGTTTTAGCGCCACATGCTTTTGAAAAAAACAAGAAACGATTTTCAAGGTTAAGTTTTGCCGCAGTATGCCTTGGAGGGCTTACATTGGTTTATGGAGGGTTTGTCGCGGGCCATAAAGCTGGGTTGATTTATAATACATTTCCTTTAATGGACGGTTCTTTTTTCCCAGAAGGCGGGTGGCAAACAGATTTAGGCGTGTTGAATCTTTATCAAAATCCAGTGGTGGTTCAGTTTATCCACCGCGTTTTAGCGCTGGCTACTTTTTGTGTTGGTGGCTTTTTAGGCATTCGTCTTTTAAATGATACTCCTGGCAAGAGCTTGAATAACCCTGCGTTTGTGGTGCTAGGCGCGTTAGTCCTTCAGGTGACTCTGGGAATTGTAACGCTTCTTCTTCACGTGCCACTAGAATACGCACTGCTTCATCAATTGATGGGAATTATTCTTTTTATGATCTTATTGAGAGTGTTTTATAAATCAACCCTCTAGAGTACTGCTCCCAAGCCTCTATTTTTTTGATT
>CAYGMA010000054.1:3299-7101 GCA_964351045.1 uncultured Holosporaceae bacterium
TTTAAAAGGCGAGCTGGCTTTATCCAGCATACCGCCGTCTGAATTCAGACTGCTTTAAAAAAACAAAAGCTTGCTTAAGGGAGTCGTTTTCAATCTCTTTTTCGTTTTTTAATTCAGAGAAAAATAAGCTTTTAGCTCCCCCAAGTTGAAGACAAGCAATCGCAAGATCGCAATAACTCTCGTTTTCGTTCATTATGCTTCTTAAATGATAAATATCTGATTTTTTCATTTTTTCCTCATTTCCTACCTGAGTTCATGCTAACGAAAATATTGAAAAACCGTTAATTGAATTGAAGTTGAAAAATCTAACGTTTGTTGAAATTTAAAAAAAAGAGGCTTATAAAGGAAAGAGCGTTAAATTATAAAGCGTACAAAGTGTTAAAAGGAATTAAAGTGGCTTTGAAATACAGATCAATTGAGAGCAAAGGGCCAAAAGTTGTGTGTTCTGGTTTTTCTCATGTTTCAGGACACCCTAAAGTTTATTTAGCGTTTAATTCTAAGGGCCAAGTTTGCTGCCCTTATTGCAACCAGTCTTATCACCATCATAAAAAGTCATACTAGAAAGGCAATTAGTAGCTTTTTAGTATGACGGTAAATTTTCAAAAAGGTGGAGTCACAATTTTTTTTGCGTAAAAACGCACACAGTTAAAAGGATGAGATATGAATTTATTTGTTTTTATAGGGTGTTTAGGGGCCTTATTGGTTTTAAGTCTTTGGCTTGGGACATCAGAAAAAAAGAATCAAAAATCAGATAAGGATTTTTATTTGTCAGGTCGGCAGTTAACCTATTTCGGATTAACGCTTTCCTTTTTAGCAACCCAGTTGGGAGGAGGTGCCCTGATTGGCGCAGCTCAGGCTTCTTTTCAATATGGATTTCATGCTTTTTTTTATGCGCTGGGGTTGTCTTTAGGGCTCTTGCTTTTATCAACGGGAATTGGATCTAAATTTAGAACACTTGATATTTCAACATTACCAGAGCTTTTTACAAAGTTTTATGACTCACGCATTTTACGGGTTGTGAGTGGACTGATTTCTCTCACCTCTTTGTTTTTGATTTTGGTGGCTATTGGAGTTGCCGCTCGAAAGTTTTTTGCAACGCTTGGGTTTTCCTCGGAAGGGTGGTTTGTTGTTTTTACCAGCGTTGGCATTTTGTATACGGTTATGGGAGGGCTTTCTGCTGTGGTGCGTACAGACATTTTGCAAGGTATTTTTATTGCAGTGATTTTGGTGGCTGCTTTATTTTTCTTGGATAGTGGTCAACTAAAAACGGTTTTATCTTTTAAGGAGGCAGAGAAAAGCATGAATATTCCGTGGTTAGACTGGATTTTAATGCCCATGCTATTTGTGGTTATTGGACAAGATATGAGCCAACGGTGCTTTGCTGCCCAGCATCCAAAAGTGGTTTCCTATGCGACTGTGAGTGCGGGAGCCTTATTGTTGATTCTCTCTTTAATTCCAGTGGTTTTAGGGCTTTATGCGCGTGCTTCTTTTGTTGGGGTTTCTCACGATCAAAGTATCTTGATGGCGTATATGACAACCATTAGCACCCCGACTTTTAGTGCTTTGTTTGCGGTGGCTGTTCTTATGGCCATTTTATCAACAATGGACTCTTTGGTGTGCTCTATTAGCTCTCACATGAGTTATGATGTGTTGCCTTTTGTGGGAATGACCAAACAACGCGTTTGGGCGGCACGGCTTATTACATTTTTGGTGGGGGTGAGTGCAATGGTTATATCCATCGGATTTAATGATATTATTGGTCTAATGGTGCAGGCTTATAAGTTTTCGATTTATACTTTGTTTGTTCCCATTGTTCTAACAGCTTTTTGTCCTCAAACCAAAAAATGGCACGTGGTTATGCTTATGGGCGTTGGGGCCGGACTATTTTTTGCACTTAGATAGAAGGGTAATGAGTTAGTCCGGTTCTACTTCAAAGCCTTCAGAGCAGTTTCTCCAATACTTGCAGGAGTTGGAGCAACATGAATGCCTGCGGCTTTGAAGGCAGCAATTTTATCCTCTGCTTTTCCTGCGCCGCCAGATACAATGGCTCCTGCGTGACCCATACGACGCCCTGGAGGGGCTGTAACACCCGCAATAAATCCAATAACAGGTTTATGTGACCCGCGTTGTTTTACATACTCAGCAGCTTGTTCTTCGGCAGATCCTCCAATTTCACCAATCATAACAATGGCTTCCGTTTCATCATCCTCGTAAAAAAGCTTCAAACAATCAGTGAAGGAAAGGCCGTTGATGGGATCTCCTCCAATGCCAATACAGGTAGATTGACCAAGGCCTACAGCAGTGGTTTGAGCCACTGCTTCGTAGGTAAGCGTGCCGGACCTTGAAATAATTCCGACTTTTCCGGGCTTATGGATATAGCCAGGCATGATCCCGATTTTACATTGATCGGGTGTAATGATCCCAGGGCAGTTTGGGCCAATAAGCAGAGAGTCGCTTCCTTGAAAGGCGCGTTTAACCCGCATCATATCTAAAACAGGGATACCTTCTGTGATGCAAACAATTAAGGGAATTTTGGCTTCTAGCGCTTCCAAAATGGCATCGGCAGCAAAGGGGGCTGGAACATAAATCATGGTGGCTGTGGCGCCTGTTTGTTGAACCGCTTCTTCCACAGTATCAAAAACAGGGCGGTCTAGGTGAGTTTGCCCTCCTTTTCCAGGGGTCACTCCACCAACCAGATTGGTTCCGTAAGCAAGGGCTTGCTCTGAATGAAAAGTACCATGTTTTCCTGTGAAGCCTTGGCACAATAAGCGGGTGCTTTTATCAACTAAAACAGACATTATTTTGTTTCCTTTTTTACGGCTTCAACAACTTTTCTAGCGGCTTCATCAAGCGTTGTTGCTGTAAGAATGGGGAGATTAGAGTTCTCTAAAATTTCTCGCCCTTTTTCAGCATTGGTGCCTTCTAGGCGCACAACAACCGGGACATGAAGATGAACTTTTTTTGCAACAGCTACGATAGCATCGGCAATGAGGTCGCATTTAACAATCCCGCCAAAAATATTGATTAAAATGCCGTTGACATTGGTGTCTGCTAAAATGATTTTTAGCGCTTCATTAACAACTTCGAAGTTTGCTCCGCCACCCACATCAAGGAAGTTAGCTGGTGCTCCTCCATGGTGTTTTATGATATCCATGCTGGCCATGGCAAGTCCAGCGCCATTAACCATACAGCCAATGTTGCCATCCAGTTTGATGTAGCTGAGGTTGTGTTTGCTGGCTTCGATTTCAGCAGGGTCTTCTTCGGTGAGATCGCGATACGCAACAATGTTAGGTTGGCGATACAGGGCATTATCATCACAGCTCATTTTAGCATCGAGGGCCACGAGGTTGTTTTGCTTTGTGAGAACCAAGGGATTGATTTCAAGCAGGCTTGCATCTGATTCTGTGAAAGCTTTATAGGCATTTTGAACCAGTTTTCCAAAGGTTTTGGCACACTCTCCTGTGAGCCCAAGAATTTTGCACAGCTTTAATACATGAAATCCACGAGGGCCTGTTAACGGATCAATAAGAACTTGGGCAATTTTTTCAGGTGTTTTTTCTGCCACTGCCTCAATGTCCATACCGCCTTCTGAAGAGGCAATGATGGCGATGCGCTGGCTATCGCGATCGACCAGCATGCTAAAGTAAAGTTCTTGACCAATATCACAGCCTTCTTCAACCATGATTGTGTGCACAAAGCTTCCAGCGGGGCCAGTTTGATGTGTTCCGAGTGTCATGCCAAGGATATCTTCTGCATGGGTGCGAACTTCCTCGAGGCTTTTTGCAAGTTTTACGCCTCCTCC
>CAYGMA010000055.1:0-4800 GCA_964351045.1 uncultured Holosporaceae bacterium
TGGCTAAAATGGAGTCCAAAAAGAGTGATTTTGGGGTCATTTTTAGTGTTTTTAGGCCCCTTTTTTGCCCTTAAGGAGCCAAAAAAAGAGGGTTTTGACCCCCAAATTCGCGTTTTAGACCTCAAAAAACGGGCTTTGGAAAAACAAGTTATTTTAGTAACGGTTTCAGCCCGATGGTGTTTGAATTGTCACTACAATGAATGGGTTTTAAAAAAGAAAACCGTACAGGATTTTTTAACCAAAAATCATGTTCACGTTATTTCGCTAGATTGGACGAACCAAGAAGATTCAATTCGATCTTTTTTAGAATCACATGGTCGGACAGGGATTCCTTTTTCGGTGGTTTATGGGCCAGGAATGCCGGATGGAAAGGTTTTGCCAGAGCTATTGAGCCTTAACGCATTGATGCAAGGAGTCCGCGCGGTTTCTTCTTAGAGCTGAATGATGGTTTTGCGCAATTTATGACTGGATCCAGGATCAAGCCTTAGAGCGTAGAGGGGTGTAGGATTAAGCTAACCCTAGAACAGTAGAAATTTGTCTTTGGATGCGTTGTGTAGTACTATATTATTGAACGGTAAAAAAATACAGGAGGTATAAATGAGTTTTACTGAATCAGTGACAACGTGTTTTCGTAAGTATGTAACCTTTTCTGGGCGTGCACCAAGAAGTGAGTTTTGGTGGTTTGTTCTTTTTATGATCATCATCTTTGGTGGTGGAGAAGGCTTTAAACTTACAACAGGAAGCATTTTTAATGTCAGAATAGATGGCATTCTTTCTGTTATTTTTTTGCTCCCTAGCATAGCAGTTGCAACACGGCGCTTGCACGATACTGGAAAAAGTGGTTGGTGGCAGCTCATCAGCTTTACAGGTATTGGCTGGATTTTTCTTATTATCTGGTATGCTCAAAAAGGAGAAAAAGGCAAAAACAAATATGGACCAGCGCCTAAATAATTTTCTTTTAAATAAAGTAAAAAAAGACCCTGCAAATTTTGCGGGGGTTTTTTCTTTTGCCTATAATGAGAGAGAGTAAGTGGAGCTGTGCACATTTTTGCGCTGGATCTCGGTGTCACGCACCGGGGCGTAGAGAGAGGGTTCCACATGACGTAGAGGGGGGGTGGTGGTAGGGACGTAGGAGAGGACGCATTTGGCTGATAAAAAAAGCCTTTTTACGCTGAGAAAACCCTTGACTTTTGCGCATGAATATTGTACATATTATCTAAGCTGTGAGACCTGTGTCTCGTGGCTTTTTTGTTCTTTTTGTTATAGCTAAATTCACAAAAGATGTCCTATCAAAACAGGTCCCCCTCTACGCTTTGGGGCTTGACCAAAGGGTCTAGTTAAACAAAGTGCACAGGCTCAACTGATGGTAAAAAAAGAGGCTTACGCCCCATTGAGCACTGGACTCCGCGATCAAGTCGCGGAGCGTAGGATGTATGGCTAAAGTCGCGGAGCGTAGAACATGTGGCTAAGGTCAAGGAGAGTCGGGTGTGGGAAGTAAGTCGCGGAACGTTGGGGGGAGATGGCTAAAGTCGCGGAGTGTAGAGGAGGGTGGTTAAAGTTGTGGAGAGTCGGGTGTGGAGGCAAGGATCTTCAGTCTATTGCTCTTCCATTTTTACTCATGCTAATTTTATCCAAATTTAGCTATAACAAAGTCTGCAGAGGGATATGCATATGTTTATGCCCTGTTTTTTGTAAAAAGAGTTGCATTTCACAAAAATCTTTACAAAATAGGGTGACTCTATGAAAGGCTAAATTATGAGTGCACTTCCTGCTTGTCCTGAATGTAATTCCTCTTATGTTTATGAAGATGGCTCTTTATATATTTGTCCGGAATGTGGGCATGAATGGTCAGCCGCTGCAACTGCAGAAGAGGGCGCTAGTGCAACGGTCGTTCGAGATGCCAATGGAACAGAGTTAAAAGACGGCGACACGGTGACTGTGATTAAAGACCTGAAAGTGAAAGGGTCTTCTTCTGCGGTTAAAGTGGGGACAAAAGTGAAAAACATCCGGTTGGTTGATGGGGATCACGATATTGATTGCAAGGTTCCAGGCATTGGTGCGATGGGATTGAAGTCTCAATTCGTTAAGAAGGTCACGGATTAGTTATACTCTTTTAGCTTCTGCTTTTCGGCTGAACTTACATATTTTAGTTTGGAGGTGTGAGTGGATGCTTTGGCCAGGAGCGCTCACCTTGAGCAAAATATAATCGTGTTCTCCATATTCTCTTTGTTTGTCGTTTAGCCAGCAGCCTTCTACTGTAATTTCAATGCCTTCTTTGGTAAATTGATTCGCTTCTGGACACTGTTTGAAAAAAAATGCTGCTGTTTTTTCTCCGACATTTCTAGACTGCTTTTCTATAGCATACATTATTGCTTCAGCAGGGGAGGAACCAAGGTATTTTCCTCCATAGCCCCACACAACACCAGTATTTTTTACTTTGGCTATAGGTATCTTTGCGAAAAAGGTTTTAAGGTAAGCTTCACCTTTTAGCTTGCTTTTACTTACAGAGTCTACAACGCCGTAATTATGATAGATTCCCCCGTTTTCTGTGCATTCCTTCTCAAAACCCGAGGCTATTGCTGAATGGAAAGTCCAATTCAGAAAGGAAATAATGCCAATAAAAAAGAGTTGCCGCGAAAGTTTTTTAAAATGTGCCATTTTCTCCCTATTCTTTAGTTTATTTATCTTTTCTCATTAAATGGAAAGTGTCAACCATTATCAATGCGTTAAAGCAAAAATTTCAGTGTTCCTCTAGAGCAGGGCTCATTAAGAATATTTATGAGCAGGGCTTGCTGGATTCTTTGCATTAAGAGGGAAGCAGTATTATTCCACCGTGACAGATTTTGCGAGATTTCGAGGTTGATCCACATCCGTGCCTTTAAGGGAGGCCACGTGATATGACAAAAGTTGTTGTGGAATGATGAATAAGAAGGGCGCCAAAAATTCAGAGACAGCTGGAATGACAATGCGTTTGATCTCTGGTTCTTTTAAGTCAGCTTGTGCCTTTTGATCTGCGATTAAAATGACTTGGCCTTCTCGAGATAAAATTTCTTGAATGTTAGAGGTCATTTTATCCATTAAAAAAGAAGAACTCACCAAGGCGACCACAGGCATGTGTGCATCAATGAGCGCAATGGGGCCATGCTTAAGTTCTCCGGCTCCATAGGCTTCTGCATGAATGTAGGAGAGTTCTTTTAGTTTAAGGGCGCCTTCGGCTGCTAGGGCAAACCCGCTCCCACGACCAATGTAGAGAGCGTGTTGCTTATCCACAAAATATTTGGCCAATGCTTGAATGCGTTCATCATGCGCCAGTTCTTCTTGTAGGAGATTGGGAAGAGACATGAGGTCATTAAGGATGAGTTCTTTTTGGCGTGCTGCTTCTGGCGTGTTTTGCTGACTTGCAAAGGCAATGGCAAGACAAGCTAGAACCGTTACTTGCGCGGTGAAGGCTTTAGTAGAGGCAACACCAATTTCTGGGCCAGCATGAAGCTCAATGGTGGCATCACATTCTCGGGCTAAGGTGCTTTCTGGCACATTAACGAGGGCTATGCAGGTTTTTCCCTGGCTTTTTGCATAAAACATAGCTGAGAGCGTGTCGGCTGTTTCACCGGATTGAGAAATGAAAAGGCACAGATCAACATCTGAGAGGGGTGGCGTGCGATACCGGAACTCAGAGGCAACGTCAACTTCTGTGGCGATACCCCTGTTTTTTTCAAACCAGTTTTTTGCAACCAGGCCGGCGTAATAAGAGGTGCCGCATGCGACGATATAAACACGCTTTACTTTTTTTAGGTCAATGCCGTTAAGAGGGAGCGTGATTTCTTTTTTTTCGTGATTCACATATGCGGCGAGAATGTCTCCTACAACGGTGGGTTGTTCATAAATTTCCTTCAACATGAAATGGCGGAAATTCCCTTTTCCAATGGCGGCACCTGATAAGCTGGTTTCTTTAATTGGGCGAGAGACAGGGGCGTGATCTTCGTTGAAAATGAAAAAACCAGAAGGAGATAAAAAGGCGTGATCGCCATCTTCTAGATAACAAATTTGTTTTGTGAAGGGGGCAAGAGACAGCGCATCAGATCCGACAAAGTAAGTGCCTTCTTTTATGCCAATGGCAAGGGGGCTGCCTTTACGAGCGCAAAATAATTTGGTGGGATCCTCTTTAAAAAGAACGGCCAGCGCAAACGCGCCTTCAAGCTTTTCTAAACATTTCTTAGCGGCTGTTTCTATGTCATGACCGTCGTTTAAAAGAGCGGTTAAAAGATGAACGACAACTTCTGTATCGGTTTCACTTTCAAAGACGTGGCCGTTTTTCTCGAGGTCTTTTTTAAGCTCCAAGTAGTTTTCAATGATACCATTATGAACAACAGCGACTTTGTCTGTGGCATGAGGATGTGCATTGTTGACAGAGGGTTTTCCGTGGGTGGCCCAACGGGTATGCGCAATGCCAATGGATCCTGACAGAGGACTTTCATTTATAAGGGCTTCAAGATTTTTGATTTTTCCTTGTGCGCGGCGGCGCTCAATGGTGCCATTTACAGCGAGGGCAATGCCAGCTGAATCATATCCTCTGTATTCAAGGCGTTTCAGACCATCAATAAGGTTAGGAACAACATTTTCTTTTCCAATAATACCAATGATGCCGCACATGAGGGTTCCCTTTTATTTCTTTTTGTTTTTCTCTTGGAAGCGCTTGCCTTTTTCAGCGAAGTTTTTTTGAGGAGAGCGTGACACAGCTAAGTCTCCTGCTGAAACATCTTGGGTGAGGGTGCTTCCCGCTGCGACGACGGCATGGTCTCC
>CAYGMA010000055.1:4887-5168 GCA_964351045.1 uncultured Holosporaceae bacterium
GAGCCAATGAAGCAATGGCTTCCGATTTGTGTTTTGTGCTTGTTGGCGCCGTCGTAGTTGCAGGTGATGGTGCCAGCGCCAATGTTGGACGCAGGGCCAATGGTGCTATCCCCGCAATAGGACAGGTGGTTCACCTTGCTTCCTTCGTGCAGGGTGGTGTTTTTAAGTTCGACAAAATTGCCGACTTTGCTCTTTTTGTTTAAGGTTGTCCCGGGTCGAATGCGGGCGAAAGGGCCAACATGTACCTGGGGTTCAAGGGTACACCCTTCTAAGTGGCTGAA
>CAYGMA010000055.1:5178-7060 GCA_964351045.1 uncultured Holosporaceae bacterium
TAAGACACTGAGAAGAAATTTTAACGCCTGGGCCAAAGACGACATTGGGTTCAATGGTTGTGTCAGAAGAGATTTCTGTGTCATAGGAAAAAAAGACTGTTTCAGGAGCAACAAGTTTGACGCCGTTTTCTAAGGCTTTTTCGCGCATGATGCTTTGAAACGTCTTCTCAGCTTGAGCGAGCTCTGCTTGAGAGTTGATGCCCTGAATTTCTTCCTCTGGTGCAAGGGAGTAAGTTGCTTTGAGCCCTTGTTCATTGGCATGCTTAACAACGTCGGTGAGATAATACTCATTTTTTGCATTATCGTTGGTGAGTTTGTCGAGCAGATCTGGGAGCTTATCTGCAGAGGCAACAAGCATGCCTGAATTGCAGAGCGGGTTTTTTTGCTCTTCAGGGGTTTTAAGATCTCTTGCTTCAACGATGCATTGAACATGATCGTGGTCGTCAATGAAAAGACGCCCATATTGGTTGGATCTTGATACATGGGCCGCAAGATAAGCCAGGTCGCAATTGGTTTTTTTCTTTTTCGCTAGGAGTGCTTCAAGGGTTTCTTTTTGAATGAGAGGGGCATCGCCACAAAGAATAAGAATATCGCCTGAAACAGAGGTGATCCACTCTTTGGCGCAGAGAACGGCATGCCCTGTGCCTTGTGGATTTTCTTGTACATAAAGCTGAATGGATGGATCTTTAAAGGCAGAACAAGAGGGAGACACAACAGCGGCTATTTGAACAGCCTTAAGATCTTTTGCAAGCGTTGTTAGGTGATAAATTAGCTCAAGCCCACCAACGGTGTGGAAAGGCTTTTCTAGAGAAGATTTCATGCGGCTGCCTTTTCCAGCAGCAAGAATTAAAACATTAAGCATGGTTAAGCAGCCTTTGTAAGCGTGTTTTTTATGTCACACAAGGTGGTATAATTGGGCAAATCTCCATTAGGCCCAATGCTTGTGATGGTTAGGTTTGAGGCAAGAATTTCTTTGAGAGAGCGTTTGATGTCTTCAAGAGTAACCGCCTCAATTTTTTGTGTCAGTTCTTCTTGTGTGTGAATTTTTCCAAGCAACAAAAGGTTAGTGGCTAAACGTTTGCACCGATTGGTGGTGCTTTCATAGCTCATGAGAAGAGAGGCTTTTAATTGATTTTGTGCGCGTTCAAGCTCGTGATCACTGAGATCTTTTAAGGAATCAGAGAGGGTTTTGAAAATGGTATCAATCAATACAGAGCTTTCTTTCTGGCTTGTACCTGCATAAATCCCAAAAACCCCAGAATCTGAATAACTTGAGGAAAAGGCATAAACAGAATAGGCGAGCCCTTTTTTCTCGCGTACTTCTTGGAATAGGCGAGAAGACATGCCGCCTCCTAGCATGGTGGAAAGGAGTGCTAAAGAAAAATAGCGTTTGCTGTTGAGTTTGCATCCTTGGAAGCCCAAAAGAAGATGGAGCTGATCGAGGTCTTTTTGTTTGTGGTAATCTCCGCCCTTATAGCACGCCTCTTGACCTTTTGGAGGGGCGCTTTTTGGAGGGATGGATCCGAATAGAGATTCACATAAGCTGACGAATTTTTGATGATCTAAATTCCCAGCTGCTGAAATAACCATGTTTTCCGGAACATAGTGTTCGTTCATGAACTGGATGAGATCTTCACGCGTCATTTTTTTAACGACTTCGCTTGGCCCTAAAATAGAGCGGCCTAGAGGTTGATCTGGAAAGCATTGCTCTTCAAAATAATCAAAGACAATGTCGTTGGGTGTGTCGTTGGTTTGACCAATTTCTTGTAAAATAACTTCGCGCTCTCGATCCATTTCTTTAGGATCAAACGTAGAGTTTTGAAGAATGTCTGACAAAATATCTAAAGCGAGCGGCATGTCTTGTTTTAAGACGCGGGCATAA
>CAYGMA010000056.1:0-7013 GCA_964351045.1 uncultured Holosporaceae bacterium
TTCCGGGAATGTTGCCGCTTGTGAATGAACAATGTGTGCGGCAAGCTGTGAAAACAGGGTTGGGCCTAAATGCTCAGATCCATCTTTTTTCACGATTTGATCGCAAAAATTATTTTTATCCTGATTTGCCCAATGGGTATCAAATAACCCAGTTTTATCACCCAGTTGTGGGAGAAGGGCATTTAGATATCAAATTGGACGAGGCTGAAGAGCCAGTACGTGTTGGGATTGAACGAATTCACTTGGAGCAAGATGCGGGTAAGAGCATTCATGATTTAAGCCCAACAGCGAGCTATATTGATTTGAATCGCGCAGGAACAGCCTTGATGGAAATTGTGACCAAGCCAGACCTTAGAAGCGCTGAGGAAGTCATGGCGTTCATGAAGAAAATACGGCTTGTTTTGCGGTATTTAAAAACCAGTGATGGCAACATGGACGAGGGGAGCTTACGGGCAGATGTGAACGTTTCTGTGCGTCGTCCTGGGGAGCCTTTAGGGCGCCGTGTTGAGATTAAAAACGCCAACTCTATTAAATTTATTGGGCAGGCTATTTTATATGAAGTGACGCGTCAAATTTCTACCTTGGAAAATGGGGGAGAGATCAATCAGGAAACGCGATTATATGATCCTGTAAAAGGGGAAACCCGCCCAATGCGTAGCAAAGAAGATGCGCAGGATTATCGCTATCATCCGGATCCAGATTTGCTGCCAATTGTTTTAGAGAATGATTATATTGATGAAATTCGCCAAAGCATGCCAGAACTTCCGGATCAAAAGCAAGCACGGTTTGTGAAGATGTATGGCTTATCGGATTATGACGCAGATGTGTTAGTTTCTGATATCGAGACACCAGATATTTACGAACACGCTGTTCAAGCGCTCGCTTCTTGGAAAGAAGGAACCGAAAACAAAAGTGATTCTAAGCTTTTGGCCAATTGGTTTATTGGCGATTTGTTTGGACGGTTGAAGAAAGACTCTCTTAAGATTACAAACCTTCCTTTTAAAATTGAGTATCTTTCTGAACTTGTGGACCTGATTTCAAGTGATGTGATTTCTGGAAAAATTGCAAAAGATGTTTTTTCTATCCTTTGGGAAGAGAATAAAAAACCCCTTGAAATTGTTGAAGAAAAAGGGCTGAAACAGGTAACAGATACCAAAGCCATTGAGGAAGAAGTGGATAAGGTTCTAGACGCCAATCCTCAAATGGTTCAAGATTACCTGGGAGGCAAAGACAAACTCTTTGGTTTTTTTGTTGGACAAATTATGAAAGCAACACAGGGAAAAGTGAACCCCGCTGCTTTAAATAAAACGCTTATGCAGCGGCTTAACGAGCGTAAAGGAGCATAACGTGACCTCTAAAAAAAATAAAAGTTTAAAGCCAGATCAGGCTTATAAGTTTTATCATGACATGTTGCTTATTCGGCGTTTTGAAGAGCGTGCCGGGCAACTCTATGGGCGTGGACTGATTGGTGGCTTTTGCCATTTATACATAGGTCAAGAAGCTATTATTGTGGGGCTGCAATCTTTGCAAAACCCACAAGATTCAGTGATTACCTCTTACCGGGATCATGGGCATATGTTGGCATGTGGGATGGAGCCTGGCCGTGTAATGGCTGAATTGACAGGGCGCCGGGATGGATACTCTGCGGGTAAAGGGGGCTCCATGCATATGTTTAGCCGAGAGAAAAACTTTTTTGGTGGACACGGCATTGTGGGAGCTCAAGTTCCCATTGGAACTGGTATGGCTTTTGCGCATCAGTATAAGAAAGATGGCGGCGTATGCTTGACTTATTATGGAGATGGCGCGTCCAACCAAGGGCAGGTTTATGAGTCTTATAACATGGCGTCTTTATGGGATTTGCCAGTGCTTTATATCATTGAAAACAACCAATACTCTATGGGAACCTCTCTGCAGCGACATGCGTCGAGTGATTGAAGGCATAAAAGCAGATGGTATGGACTTGCTTGAAGTGCTGGAAGTTGGTGAGAAAGCGCTTTCTTATGTGCGGGAGAAAAAGCGCCCGTTTATCTTAGAGCTTGATACCTATCGCTATCGTGGACACTCTATGTCTGATCCAGCATTGTACCGGACAAAAGAAGAAGTTGCGGGCGTTAAAGAAAACAGAGATCCGATCACAACGTTTAAAGACTATGCGCTTAAGCATAAACTGCTTACGGAAGAAAATCTTAAAGAAATCGAATCACAGGTGAAAGAAACCGTGGCTCAAGCAGTGAAATTTTCGGAAGAATCTCCAGAACCAGAGCTTTCTGAGTTGTGGACAGATGTGTTAGTTGAAACGGCATAAGGGTTTTTAGAATGAGTATGATTACCATTAGAGATGCGTTGCGAGATGCTATGGCGGAAGAAATGCGCCGGGATGAAACTGTTTTTATCATGGGAGAAGAGGTTGCCAAATACCAGGGGGCGTATAAAGTTACCCGTGGGTTGCTGCAAGAATTTGGCCCTAAACGTGTGATTGATACGCCTATCACAGAACATGGATTTGCTGGTTTTGGGGTTGGGGCGGCTTTTATGGGATTAAAGCCTATTGTTGAATTTATGACTTTTAACTTTGCCATGCAGGCCATAGATCAAATTATTAACTCAGCGGCGAAGACGTTGTATATGTCGGGCGGACAAATGGGATGCCCTATTGTGTTTCGGGGGCCTAATGGAGCGGCAGCGCGTGTAGCAGCCCAGCACTCTCAGTGTTTTGCGAGCTGGTATGCGCATTGTCCTGGCCTTAAAGTGGTGAGCCCGTATGATGCAGCGAGTTCAAAGGGGCTTTTAAAAGCAGCCATTCGGGATCCAAATCCTGTGATCTTCTTAGAACATGAGTTGATTTATGGGAAAGAATTTGAAGTGCCGGATGATCCGGATTATATCGTTCCGATTGGCCAGGCTGCTGTTGTGCGAGAAGGGGCTGATGTTACCATTACAGCGTTCTCACGTATGGTGGGTTTTGCTTTGGAAGCCGCAGAAAAACTGGCTGAAAAAGGCATCAAAGCAGAAGTGATTGATTTGCGCACTTTATCGCCGCTTGATACGCAGACGATTTTGACCTCCTTCAAAAAGACCAATCGTTTGGTGAGTGTTGAAGAAGGGTGGGCCTATGCTGGAATTGGCTCTGAAATCTCTTCGCTAATTATGGAACAAGGGTTTGATTACATGGATGCGCCGGTTGAACGTGTGGCAGCAGCGGCCGTACCGCTTCCGTATGCGCAAAACCTTGAACAAGCAGCGCTGCCTCAAGTGGAGGATATTATCGCGGCCGTGGAAAAAGTAACGTATCAAAAAATCTGAAGGGAGCTTGACGGATGACCATTGAAATTTTAATGCCCGCTCTTTCGCCAACTATGACAGAAGGAAATCTGTTGAAGTGGCACAAAAAAGAAGGAGATACCATTTCTGCCGGGGATATGCTGGCTGAAATTGAAACCGACAAAGCAACCATGGAAGTGGAAGCAGTGGATGAAGGTGTTTTGGGAAAAATACTTATTCCTGAAGGGCAAGATAATGTTCAAGTGAACTCTGTGATTGCTGTGTTGCTGGAAGACGGAGAAGATGCGTCTGTTCTAGACGGGTATACGCCAAGTGCTCAAGGAGCGGGGCAAACTGCTGAAGCAACTCAAAAACAAGAAGCCGCACCTTCTGAAGCGGCTACTGATATGACAAAAGAAACGCCTGCACCCTCTGCGCCAGGAAAACCTGCAGGAGCTGCTGGAGAGCGTGTTTTTGCAACACCGTTAGCGCGGCGTATTGCGGAAGAGAAACACATTGATTTAGCGCACGTCTCTGGGTCAGGCCCACGTGGTCGTGTGGTGAAGGCAGATGTGGAAGGAGCAACTGCAGGATCTCCTGCGAAAGCGCCTATTTCTTATGGTCATTCAGGATATGCAGATGTGCCTGTTTCAACCATGCGTAAGGTGATTGCGAAGACGTTGTCTGAATCAAAACAAACAGTTCCGCATTTCTATCTGTCTGTGGATGTAGAAATTGATGCGCTTTTGCAAGCACGTAAACACCTTAATGATGCACTGGAAAATGAAAAACTCACCGTGAATGATTTTGTGATCAAAGCGGTTGCTCAAGCGTTGCAAGATGTGCCAGAAGCAAATGCCTCTTGGATGGGAGATGCCATTCGTTTGTATGAAAACTCGGATATTTCTGTGGCTGTTGCGGTGGATGATGGATTGATTACCCCCATCGTGAAAGCCGCAAATCATAAGTCTCTACGCCAGATTTCGACAGAAGTGAAAGCGCTTGTGTCTAAAGCGAAAGCTGGATCTTTGAAGCCGGATGAATTCCAGGGCGGAAGCTTTAGTGTGTCTAACCTGGGTATGTTTGGCATTGATAACTTTCAAGCCATCGTAAACCCACCACAAGGATGTATTCTAGCGGTTGGTGCTGGGCTTAAAAAACCCGTGGTTAAAGACGGCCATATTGTGCCAGCAACGCTTATGAATTGCACCTTGTCTGTGGATCACCGTGTGGTGGACGGCAAAGTAGGCGCCCTCTTGTTGGAGGCTTTGAAAAAGTATCTTGAGAGCCCCATTCTGTTGATGATGGATTAAAGGAGAGTTTGAATGACGCATTATGATGTAATTGTTGTTGGGGCAGGGCCTGGTGGATACGTTGCTGCGATTCGGGCGGCGCAACTGGGGAAAAAGACCTGCGTTATTGAAGCGCAACATTTAGGAGGTGTGTGCTTGAATTGGGGATGTATTCCAACAAAAGCGTTGCTCAAAGCCTCTGAAATTTATGCTGACATTGGCCGAGCAAAAGAATTTGGGTTTGATGTTGGCGTGCCTAAGATTGATATGAAAAAAGTCGTGGCACGGTCTCGTGCTGTTTCAGAACAATTAAGCGGCGGCATTAAGCATTTGCTTAAGAAAAATAAAGTGACAGTTGTTGAAGGCTATGCCCGGTTTAAATCAGGGAAAGAGCTCTCTGTTAAAAAAGCCGATGGAAAAGAAGAGTCTTATAAAGCGACAAACATTATTTTGGCAACAGGGGCTCAGCCAAGAGAACTGCCAACTCTTCCATTTGATCAGAAAATTGTTTTGTCTTCAAAAGAGGCTATGATTCAAGACGAGCTTCCGAAGAAGCTTTTGATTGTTGGCTCTGGAGCGATTGGTATTGAGTTTGCGAGTTTTTACCAAACACTCGGCTCAGAAGTAACCGTTGTTGAGCTTCAGGATCGTATTTTGCCTGTTGAGGATGCGGAAATTTCTGAGTTGGCGAAAAAAGCTTTTGAGAAAAAAGGGATTAAAATCCTCACAAAAACAACGCTTGAAGCTGCGAAAAAGACCAAAAGTGGGTTGGATGTGACCCTAAAAGGGCCTAAAGGCGCGCAAGAAGAGCAGTTTTATAAAGCCAGTGTGGCGATTGGTGTGGTGCCGAATACCAAAGACCTGGGGCTTGAAAAGACAAAAATCAAAACAGAAAAGAATGGCCAGATTCAAGTATCTGAGGTGTATGAAACCCAGGAGCCGGGTGTGTATGCCATTGGAGATATTATTGCGCCGCCTTGGCTTGCCCATAAGGCTAGCCATGAAGGGGTTGCTGTGGCAGAGAAAATTGCGGGGAAACGCCCCCATAAAATCCAGGCACACGATATTCCTGGGTGTACGTATTCCTCGCCACAGATTGCCAGCATCGGGCTCACAGAGGCGCGTGTGAAAGAGCAGGGGCTTCCTTACAAAGTTGGGCGTTTCCCGTTCCAAGGAAATGGAAAAGCCATTGCATTGGGTAAGCCAGATGGATTGGTGAAGCTCTTGTTCCATGAAAAAACGGGAGAGTTGCTTGGCGCGCATATGATTGGAACAGATGTTACGGAATTAATCCATAGCTTGGCCGTTGCAAAGAAACTTGAGACAACGGAGCAGGAATTGATGGAAACAGTTTTCCCGCATCCGACGCTGTCTGAAATGATTCATGAAGCAACTTTGGATGCTTTTGGTCGGGTGATCCATTTTTAAAAGGACGTCTTTATGACTGATCGCACAGCACCGCGCCCTTCAAAGCCAGAGTGGCTCAAAGTAAAAGCCCCGGTTTCTAAAACTTATCATGAAACCAAGGACTTGATGCGGTCTTTGAAATTGAACACGGTGTGTGAAGAGGCGGCGTGTCCTAACATTGGCGAGTGCTGGTCTAAGAAGCATGCAACGGTGATGATTCTGGGAAGTGTGTGTACCCGCGCGTGTGCGTTTTGTAATATCGCAACGGGGCGCCCGGATAAGCTGGATCCCCATGAACCACAACATATTGCAGAGGCGGTTGCGGAATTGGGGCTTGAGCATGTTGTGATTACCTCTGTTGACCGGGATGATTTGGAAGATGGAGGAGCCCATCATTTTGCGCGGGTGATTAGTGCAATTCGGTTGGCACATCCCAAAACAACCATTGAAGTTTTAACCCCTGATTTTCTCCGAAAAGAGGATGCCCTTAAAAAGGTCATAGAAGCCCGTCCAGACGTGTTTAATCACAATCTGGAGACAATCCCTAGGTTGTACCCAAAAGTGCGCCCAGGGGCCCGTTATTTTCATTCTATGAGCCTTTTAAAAGAGGCCAAAAGGATGGATCCAGAAATCTTCACAAAAAGTGGATTGATGGTTGGCCTGGGTGAAGAGAAAGAAGAACTGTATCAGGTGATGGATGATTTGCGGTCAGCGGATGTGGATTTTATGACCATTGGCCAGTATTTACAGCCAACACCAAAACATCATCCTGTGAAGAAATTTGTGACGCCTGAAGAGTTTAAAGAATACGAAGCCATGGGAAGAGGAAAGGGTTTTTTTATGATCGCAGCATCTCCTTTAACGCGCTCTTCCTATCATGCGGGAGATGATTTTAAAAAACTTCAACAGGCTCGTAGTGAGAAATTAAAGAAAACAGCATTGGCGTGAGTGGAGGGTTTCTATGACCATTCATGTGATTAAAGAGCACACTGTTTCGTATCCCATTAAACAGGTTTTTGAGTTGGTGGCGGATGTGACGCAGTATGAAGAGTT
>CAYGMA010000057.1:0-2903 GCA_964351045.1 uncultured Holosporaceae bacterium
AACGACAACTCTTAAAGGGCAGCCTTTAACGCCTCTTCTCGAAAAATCAGTTTCTCCCGGTAAAGTTTTTATTTTAGGAGATCATAAGGATTCTTTTGACTCGCGCTATGAAGAGTTTGGATTGGTGGACACAAAAAACATCATAGGGAGGGCGTTTCCAGTATGGCCAGTATGGTGAGATTTTTTTTGTGTTTTTTGTTTTTTTCAGCCGGGATAAGCGCTAAGGATTTTGGTGTGCAGGGGCATCTTTTTGAGATTATTGAACCAGATTTATTGGAGCATATTGAAAAGAAATTAGCCCAACTAGAGAAAAGCGGAGAGCTGACACAGCATCAAGATGTTTTGCAAAAAAGAGCGACGGCTGCAATCAGACGTCCTAAGGACGTTCCTGGAATTAAAAACGTTATAAAAAGCAGAGTATTCTATCATGATCCAAGCATAACAGTTCCCTATGATTTAAAAGATCTTCAAGGGCAAACGTTTCAAAAGGCTGGACGCAAGGTAAATCCTCTTAAAATACGGTCAATGACTAAAAAGCTGGTGTTTATAAAAGGTGATGATAAAAAGCAAGTAGAATGGGCTCAGTCTAAGTTTAACTTTTCTAGGGATAAGTTGATTCTTGTAAACGGAAGCCCGTTTGAGTTGATGGAGCAGTTAAACCATCCTGTTTACTTTGATCAGGGCGGCACGCTTACAAAAAAGCTCACGATTAGAGCTGTTCCTGCTGTGGTGTCACAAGAGGGCCTTCTTTTAAAAATAGAAGAGGTGCTTTTATGAGTTTAATTCTTCATCAGAAGAATCACAGCCAAGTTCATGTGGCTCTTTCTAAAGAATTTAAAGGTAGAGCCAAAATTTTTTTAAGTATTTTTGTTCTATTGCTCCTATCAAGAACGGCATCAGCTACGTGTGAAGGGCGGTTTGTTAACCCCATGAGCGACATTTGTTGGAAGTGTATTTTTCCCATTACGATTGCAGGAAAAAAAGTGTCGAAGGGGGAAGATACACCAAACCCTCAAAGAGCTTTATGTTATTGCAGCGATACTTTCCCCCGTGTTGGCATTCCAATTTCTTTTTGGGAGCCGGTACGATTGGTTGATGTAACGCGGACGCCTTATTGCATGGTTAATTTAGGCGGCATAAAAATGGGCCCAGAAAGAGGGGTAAAAGGGCACGGAAGTATTGGACATGCCTCTAAGGGGCACATGAAACAAAGTTTTTATCAAGTTCATTGGTATATTTATCCGCTTATCTATTGGATGGAGATTTTAACAGACTTTGCGTGTCTTGAAAAAACGTCCATGGATGTTGCGTATTTAACAGAACTGGATCCTCTTTGGAATGACGATGAAACAAGCTTTATTATTAATCCAGAGGCGGCGCTTTTTGCAAATCCAATTGCTCAGCTGGCGTGCGTTGCAGATTGCGCTCTTGCAAGTGTTAGCTTTCCGAGTGATGGCTTGTTTTGGTGTGGGGGATGTCAGGGGAGCTTATATCCTTTTACAGGAACAGTTTCAGCCCATAGCGGCCCTGTTCAAGCAACTCTTTTAATCACCCAACGTTTTATGGCAAAGCTTCACCGGGAAGGTCTTCTTTGGGGATATATTGGTGTTAAAGGGCTTTGTAATAAGTATCCTATGCCCATTATCCGTAAAACCCAATACAAAACACAAATGACATATCCTCTTCCAACGGCAAATCGATGTGATCCATTAGGCCGTTCGGATGCCTTGTGGTCAAGTGGAAGAGCATATCCTTATAAGGGAGAAGACTTTGGATATTTAATATGGAGAAAAAGAAATTGTTGTTTGTTGTAATTTTTTTATGTGTGGCGTTTAACCTGGAGGGAACAGATCAAGATCTTGAGTGGGTTCACACCTTGAAGAACTGGGAGAAGGTTTTAACGCCTTCTCAAAAACAAGAGGCACATACTCTTGTTCAAAAGGCGCTTAAAGGAGCGTCTTGTAAAACAAACGCACTAGGAGAAAGAAGCTCCCATGAGACTGCCTTAAAAACAATTTCTGGAGAGAGAGAGGAAAAAAAATATCCAGATTTATTAGTATTTGTATCGTTTTCTATGCCTTTGGAGTCTTTAAAAGAGTTAAGCAAGCAAGTTCACAAAAAGGGAGGCAAGCTTGTTTTTAGAGGCCTTTATGAGGGCAGTTTTAAAAAAATGGCTGAGAAGGTTAAAGAGCTTTCAGGAGATGTTTTGATTGATCCAACGCTTTTTAGAGAGCATCACATAACCCGAGTTCCAGTATTTTTCTATAAAACGCATACCCTTTCTGGGAATGTGAGTCTTTCCTATGCCTTGGAAAAAATAGAGGCCGCGCTATGAGAATTTTGTTGGGTCTTCTTCTTTTGTCTTTTAAAAGCGCGGGCTCTTATCAAGCTGATATTCGCTCCAAGGCACGGGAAGCGGAGGCTCTTGCTCAAAAAGTAAAATACGCAGACTATTCATCTGACTATCAAAAACTTAAAAACCCTGAAAGACCTCCAGAGATCAAATACACTACGCCAGAGACTCTTGAAAGAAGAGGGGGCCATGCCCTTGAAGGAAACGTTCATGCAAAACACCTTCATAACACAGCTCTTTCCAGGCAGTATTTTATTCTTGATCCAGAGCCAGACCCTTTGTACAAAAATTCAGAAGCAGCCGTTCGGGATCCTGAGAGGTTTTTGTCAGCGCCTCAGTATAATAGAGTGCCCTCAACTGAGTTTGAAACAAAAACATGCCGGGAATCAAAACCGGAGGGGGAGTATCGCTGCTCAAGGACGCTTCAGCTTCCAGGGATTCATATTGAGCCGGCTAAATATTCTCACTATTGGTGTTCTGCCGGCAATCACAGTCCAGATGATCCTCGGTGCGGCGCTAAAAGGTATTACCCCATCGCCAGAAAATATAA
>CAYGMA010000057.1:2943-3547 GCA_964351045.1 uncultured Holosporaceae bacterium
CTGTCATAAAAGAGGAGTGGGTTTCAACGTGCGGCGCTTTAGAACAAAAGGAAAAACAAGGTTTGTGTAAGCTTGTTAAAAAGGTATGCCCTAAGGGACAAGAAACCCGTCAAATTGCACAAAACTATGAAAACGAGAAACCTGAATTTAGAGCGATTACCCGTTCCTGCTGGCGGTATGAACATATTTATGCGTGCCATTTTCCCTCTGTTAATACCTGTGCCCCCTTAAGAAAAAAATCCTGCACTCAAACTCAGTCTAAATGCATTCGAAAGGTTGGGGAAGAATGCACAGAATGGGAGCAAACGTATAAATGTCCGAAAGAAAAAGGCGGAGAGAAAAAACAAAAACTTTCTGAAAAAGGATACGTGCTTCCAAAAGTTGATACCCCTCCTTCTCTTGAAACCAATCAAGATATGAAAGATGCCTTGGCAAAGCTCTCCTTATTTGAGGATATTCAAAAAGAAATGAGGCAAACGCCAACGGCGGAGAACATTCATGTATTTAAAGGGGGGAGAAAAAATTGCACGATTGCTTTTGGAAGCTTTAAGAATTGCTGCACCAATGGAAAAGGGTGGGGTGTTTCTATGGGGCTTTCTGGCTG
>CAYGMA010000057.1:3557-6932 GCA_964351045.1 uncultured Holosporaceae bacterium
AAAGTGCATTGAAATTGGAACTTACTGTGCGGAAAAATGGCCCATCATTGGATGTGTCAGAAAAAAAAGATCTCATTGCTGCTTTCCGACAAAGCTTGCCCGCATTCTTCATGAACAAGGAAGACGTCAGATTGGCCTCAGTTGGGGGTCAGCAGAGGCGCCTGTTTGTAGAGGATTTAAAACACATGAGCTGTCAAAGATTAATTTTGATGCCCTTAATTTAAAAGAAGTTTTTGCAGAAATTGCGGCCCGTGTGAAGCAAACAGCTAATACGGTTGTCAAACGCAATATAACAACCCGCATTAAAGACATGACCAGTAGTTTTAAAAATGCATCAAAAACAGGAGATTTTTAATGAAAGCTTCCTTTCTTTTAGTCTGTTTTTTTTGTTTTGTTGGGAGTTTCTGTGAGGCAACATTTTTAAAACATAAAGCAGAAGGTTGGCATTTTTATGAAGATCTAAAAAAAGAGACGCAAAAAAAACACTCTCTTAAAAAAGCTGCTGGGCCATCAGACCCTGTTCAAGAGCTAAAGGCCTTTAAAGAAGAGGTGGAGCGTTTAAAAGCTATTGCTGTTATGAAGACTACGTACAAGAACGTAAAAGCCTACATGCAGATTCAAAAAAAGCTGATGACTCAGGCATCCACCTTTTCCTCAAAGTTGCTGGAAGTTCTCTTTACCACGCCAGAGCTGGATTATACCATTAAGCACCCAACCTCTCAAAGCGCTCGGCATGTGTATTTAGATGAAGAAAATAAACGCACCCACCGGGAGATCAAAAAGCTGTCAAAAACCCATGGGCTTTTCTTCTTTTTTACGGGGAGATGTCCGTATTGCAAGCATTTTGCCCCCATTATCAAGGCGTTTTCCAAGCAGTATGGATGGGATGTTATGGCGGTTTCTCTTGATGGATCAAGTTTGCCAGAGTTTCCAGAGGCTTTAGAAGATAATGGAACGGCCAAACGGTTAAACATTCATACGGTTCCAGCCTTAATGGCGGTTAACCCTGAAACGGAAGAGGTAATTCCTCTTAGTTATGGCATGAGCTCTCAAGATCAAATTATCCAAAGAATTAAGTTTCTTATTATCTATAAAAAGAATCCGGAGCTTGCCCCATGAAAACACTTATTTTATTTTTTTTAATGAATGCATCAATTGCCCAAGCAGGAGTTGGACAAGATTTGACCACATTTTTTAATAAGATGGGGGGCTCCTCCAACATTACGCGGGCAGGGGCCTATAAAAGCCAGCAGGGCGGCTATTATACAGGGGGAAATATTTTTGCACGGAACCAAGTGCATAGCAGCAACCTTGCAACCATTCAGTTGCCTAGCTGCCGAGCTGGATGCGGCGGCATTGATACACATCTCGGGGCGTTTTCACATATTAGTTCGGAAAAGCTCTTAGAAGCTCTTAAGGCCATAGGGTCTAACATGGCAAGTTATGCCATGCTTCTTGCCATTGAAACCATGTCCCCTCAGGTTAAAAACACGTTAACTGAACTGAATGACTTGGTTCAAAAAATAAATCAATCCAATATGAATTCTTGTGAACTTGCCGCAACGGCTTTGGGCTCTGTTTGGCCAAAGTCAGACGTGAGTCAAAGGCATCTGTGTAAGGTGATTGGCTCTGATGGAAAATATGGTGGGTTTTCTGATTATGCGGCTGCTCGTCAAGGATGCGGGGCTGGTGGCAGAAGAGATGAAATCATTCAAGCTGGAAGTAAAGACCCTAAATTTAAGGGAATGCTTGGAACGGAGTTTAATCTTGCCTGGCAAGCCATTCAAGAAAATGCCTTTTTAAAAGCAGATAAAACGCTCAGTGAGTTTTTCATGACGGTTTCAGGAACCATTGTCTCCCGGAAAGATAAAGAAGGCACGTATAAGCTTCATACGTTTACCTCAATGGCAGATAAAGATGCTCTTTTATCTGCTCTTTTGCATGGAGGAGAGGTGATGGTTTATCAGTGTGAGCGTGGGGAGGATGGATCCTTTTTAAGCACGGACTCTAAATGCTTAAATCTTTCTTCCGAAACACTCTCGATAAAACCTGAGGAAGGTCTTATTGATAAAGTCAAAAAAACCCTTCTGGCTATTCAAGAAAAAATATACACAGATACGGCCCTTACAGAGGCAGAAATTGCCTTTTTAAATTCTACACGCCTTCCTTTTTATAAAATTATCAATGTTTCTACGGCATATAAGAGAGGTGGCTCTCCTGTTGACATCATGGATTATGCTGAGCTTGGGGCCGTTGATATTTTGTTTCAGTATTTAACAGAAATCATCGATGTCATTCATGAAAGCGCGGATCATATCCGGTTAACCCAAGTAGATGATACGCAAATCTCAGAGTTTCAAAAATCCCTCAGTAAAGCCAGGTCGCGAATTATTCACCGGCGTATGGGAACCTTTAAACAAATGGAACAGGTTATTAGCATTGTTCGAAAAACCGAACTCCTTGAAAAAACGCTGATGAGCCAAGTGGCGTCTTTATCAACGGAAGGAACGTAAGCAATGGAATACATAGTCATTAGTTATGGGGGAGGGGAGATTCTTGACTCAACCTTTAATGCAATTGCAGCGCTTATAAATTCAAATTCAGGGTCTCTTTATAAGCCCCTTGTGCGGTTTTCTTTAACCATTGGTCTTGTCTGGGCAACGGCTACAATGGTTTATGGAGATCGGGCTAAGTTTATCAATCAATGGACACTTCCTTTTACGCTGATGCTTAATTTGTTTTTTGCTCCGACCTGTACAGTGATTATTGAGGATCCTGTTACTAACTATACCAAGAATGTTGATAATGTTCCTTGGGGTCTGGGGATGATTGCTGGGGTTGTCAGTCATATTGGAGATAAATTAACCCAAAAAATTGAACAGACGTTTTCTCTGCCGGATGATGTGCTTAAGTATCAAAAGACAGGCCCTGCCATGGCCTCAAAGTTGATCTCAAATGCGCGGAAGTTTCAAATAACTAATACAGACCTTAAAGAAAACTTAAAAAACTTCATGACGCAGTGTGTGGTGTATGATGCCTTGATAGGAACCAAATACACACTTGATGATTTAAAAAAGGCGCCGGATATTTGGGCCTTAATTAGTAAAAACCCCTCTCCTGCCCGGGCCTTTTCTTTTAAACCTCTTGAAAAAGGAAAGGCTGCCACAATTATTACATGCCAAGAAGGTGTGCCCCTTTTAGAGCCTCTTATTAAAACAGAGTCAGATAATGCTTTTAAACTGCTAGACAGAAAGATATTTGGAGGTAGGGATACTTCAAAACCAAATGCCCCCGCAGCAGATTCTCTTTTAAGAACTTACCTTCCAGGGGCTTTAAACTATATGACCGGGATGTCAAAAACAGCTCAAGAGTATA
>CAYGMA010000058.1:0-2579 GCA_964351045.1 uncultured Holosporaceae bacterium
ACACCACGGAAAAAGAGCTTAAAGAGCATGGCGATAAGTTGGATGCGGCAGTGAAGCAAGAAGCGGAAGATAAGCTGGCGGCTTTGAAAACAGCCCTCGAGGGAGAGGACGCTGAGAAGATTAAAGCGGCAACGTCTGACCTTCAAGCTGTGGCTGGAAAAGTGGGTCAAGCGATTCAGCAAGCGGGACAAGCGCAGCCTGGAAGCACTTCTGCTGAGGACGCATCAACTGAAGAGTCTAAAAAAGACGAAGATGTTGTGGATGCGGAGTTTGAAGAAGTGGACGACGCTGACGATAAAAAGTAAGCGACGAACTATGGCCTAGCTTGTTGAAGCTGGGTGTTTCTAAAGGTCTGGCCTTTGGGTCAGGCCTTTTTTTATGCGCATGGGGTTGGAAATTGAGCTGCGCGCTTTGTCTGACTGGACCCCGCGATCAAGTCGCGGGGCGTAGAGGAGGGCGTCGCGGGGTGTAGGGGTAGGAGGTGTCGCGGTGCGTAGAGGTGGAGAGCGTTCTGAGGGGAGTTTGGGGTTGAATGTTAGGTTGTGAGAGGATTGTTCTAAATTAGAAACAGAGGTGTTATTTTTTGATTATTTTTAAAAAGGAGTGGTAGTCTTTATTAAGTTTTGCAAGGGAGATTGGAATTATGCTGAAGTATTTTATTTTTATGTCGTTTTTTGTGGGAGTATCGCTTTTAGCTGCCCCTGAAAAAATTGCAGATGGGGTTTATGTTGAAGAAATGGAAGACCCTACAACAAAAGATCCGCTTTATTTTGTGATGGAAGAAGTGTCTGTTCCTGTTCCGGAGGGCATGTGGAATGAACGGAAAGACTTTTGGGAGGAGTATATAAAGGCAGATGAAAAGGTTCTTCATGAGACGCATGGTAAACTGGTTGACGAAAAGCTTGTACCAGGATTAGATTCTGGCTTAAGAAAAAACCTGACTGTAGGGTATTATAGTTTTAAAAAATTTTTTAAACCGTTTATCTCCAATAATTTTAATGATATTAGGACGCCTCATAATGACTTTTGGGTTGCTTACGTTTCTCCTCAAAAGCCAACGGGACCAGCCTATAAACAAGGCAAGGAGTTTCCCATTGAAATGGCCATGGGTGTTTTAACCCATAAAGGATCTCCTATTGTGACGCATTTGGGGATTAATCGGAATTATCAATACTTGAATGACGTTTTAAAAAAGAAACAAAAAAAGCATAAAAATTTAGCTAACCAGTTGCATGCGTATGTTGCTCAGGTTATGCGGATGTTAGATGGTCGAAAAATCTATATGATCACGGCGCCGGCTGGCAAAATGGCTGAAATTTTACAAAAAAACCCTATTTTAAAAGGTAAGGCCTGGACAGGAGTGCAGAAAAAGCCATTGGTATTTGAGAGTCCAGCTATTCAAAAAGAATGGCAGCGTTTGAACGGGAGATTAGCCAGTGTAAAACAGGAAATAAGGTTGTTAGAAGAAAAAAAAGAAGATCGTAAAGAAGAGCACTATACAGAAGCGGGCGAAGAGTTGAGGCAAAGTCTTGAAAAGAGTAAAGAAGCTTACGTTAAAAAAAGGCTCGCTGAACAGGAGGCGAATTTAGCCAAGAAATCAAAACAAGCCCCTTCTTCGGCCTCTAAAAAGAAAAAGCGTAGGAGACCTCCGAAAGATCGAAGCTATTACGAACAGGCGTTTGAGGACGAGCATGCAAGAGAGTATAGTCGGTTGAAAGGGCAAATTGTTGAGAAAGACGGAGCGTTTTCTAAAAAAGAAAATCGAGGATTTTCAGAGCTTCAGAGGCTTTTACGGAAACTTCGTAAGGGTAAGAAAGTATTTTTAGAAAAACATATAAAAGCTAAGCTGAAAGCGCCGAAGAAAGGTCAACGGGCTAAATTGTCTCCAATTCTTAAGGATGAAAAAAGGGAAAGAATCATTGTTTCTCCAGATCAGACTCACCTTCTTTTTTACGTAAGTGCTGAGGCTCCAGGGCAGGAGTATGTGATTGCAGATGGCAAAGTTTATGAAGGAATAGATAATTGGAATGATTTTTCTTATCCATCAAAAACTGCAGGAAATGGTCGTGCGGGAAGAAAATCAGGGGCCTTGCAACACTCATTGGGGCACCCTCTGGTAGCAGTGGATTATAAGGCTTTAGGTCGTTCTTGGAAAAGCGGGACTAAATAGCCTGTAGCTAAAACTATTCTTTCGGATGTAAGGTCTGGCCTTTGGGTCAGGCCTTTTTTTATGCGTGTGGGGTTGAGAGATAGAGCTGCGCGCTTTGTCTGACTGGACCCCGCGATCAAGTTGCGGGGCGTAGAGGAGGAGGTGTCGCGGGGCATTGAGGGAGCTAATTCCCAGGTCATGGAGTAGGGGTAGAACCTAGATAATGGGGGAGCAGGCTATTGAAAAATAGCACCGAGAGGCCAGTAGGGGGTAAGGGAGTAGAGAAAGGGGCTCTCGGGTGTTTCGAGTAGGGAAGAGTCAAGCTGAGAGTGTTGAGTGATGCAGAGGGGAAAAATGATAATTAGCCCACAGAAATTAGACATTGAATAGTCTTTTCAAGGTGAATATATAGTGTAAATGAAATAAAGAT
>CAYGMA010000058.1:2589-6923 GCA_964351045.1 uncultured Holosporaceae bacterium
AAAAGGAACTAAAAAATGAGAGTTTTTTTTCTGCTTTTATTAGTATTTGCACCTTTCGCGTTTTCAGTGAAAATTTTTGAAGAGGCTGGTGTTGAGGCGTATTTGGAAGAAGCTAGGGTTCCTAACCCCAGCAGTGGGCAGGATACCGTTTATTTTGTTATGGAAAAGATGCCTGAAAACGAAGCTGAACAAGATTGTTGGTTGTCTTTTTGGGCAAATTATACACGACAAGATAAACAAGTCTTTCTTGATGCCCCATATGAATTTGCTCTTAAATCAAACCTTCCTCGGGGTGCTTATTATGCAGGGCACTCTTCTTTTGAGCTTTTCTTTGAAGATTTTTCAGATAAAAAAAACTACAATGAAGCTCGAACACAGGGCAACGAATTTTGGGTTTCTTATATCACACCTGAGAAACCAACTCAGCCAGCCTTTAAAAGTCAGGATTCTTTCAAGGCTGAGATGACGATGGGCGTTCTGACTCATCCAGGTTCTCCTGTTGTGATGCACATGGGGTTTCAACGAAGCTTTCAATATTCACGTGACAATGGAGTGAATCATAAAGGATTATGCGTGCCTCTTAATGGGTTCGTGGCCTCGGTTTTACGGGAAAATAACCCTGATAAAACATATATGATCACAGCGCCGACACCTAAGCTACATGATATTTTTATGAAAACACCTGACTTAAAAGGGGGCGTTTGGGATGGCTTGAATCAAACCTCTTTACAGTTTGAAAATGAAGAAATTCAAACAAAATGGGAGGAAATCGAAACAGGTTTTCAGAACGTTCGAATGGACTTAGATGTGTTAGCATCTATGGAGTTTTTGCCGAACTATACGCAGGAAGGGGAAGAAAAAGCGTTTGAACTTGAAAAAAAGAAATTCAATGCTTTAAAAGGGCGAATAGGTCGAAGAAAAAAAGAAGCTATAACCAAGTTCTCTGAGCAGTATCAACAGGACTATGATGCTCTTGCATCTATGGTATTAGAGGAGGGTCGAGAGGGCTCAAGACACCAAAAGATTGAAGGCTTAAAAAGTAAGCTTGAGGAGCTGTTTTTAGAAAAGAAACGATTTTTGGAGAAAGAGAAGTCTTCCCTTTTAAAAGAACAAGAGGCTGGTGAGTTTTCTCCTTTTTTAAAGGATGATGACGAGTCAATTCTTATAGGTCCGGATGGGCGTCACCTTTTGGTTTATACAAACTGGGAACAGAAACTGGATAGTGCGTTTGTATGTCTTCCAGGTCAAGAGCCTCCGCTCATTGAGGGAAAAGAGGCTTTGAATGATTTTTCTTATTTTTCAAAAGCAGTACGAGGACGCGGTCAAAAAACAGGATCATTACTCCATTGCTATGGCTGCAAACATTTGACGGTGAGTTATGAAAAGCTTGCTCATGTGTTTTTGAACTTTCAAGAAAACAATGAGGAAGGGTAAACGCACTCATTTAGAGGACTATCTTTAGAAAGGCTCGGTGAAAATCGGGCCTTTTTTTTATGCGTGTGGGGTTGAGAAATAGAGCTTCGTGCTTTGTCTGACTGGGCGTCGGGGAAGGAGAGGTCGCAGTGCGTAGAGAGGAGAGTGTCGCGGTGCGCAGGGGGCTATCCCTTCTCCCAACGCTCCGGGGCTTGACCCCGGAGTCCAGTGATTGACAGGGCGGTAGCCCGTTTGTTTTTAAGAGGTCATAGTTTGAGCTGCGCGCTTTGTCTGACTGGGCCCCGCGATCAAGTCGCGGGGCGTCGGGGAGGGAGAGGTCGCAGTGCGTAGAAGGGGGGGGAGAGAGTGCTGCGTGGAGTAGAGGGTGGGGAAATCTGAGGGAGGTGAAGGACTCTTCATAAAACAATGAACAATCAAAATTAATTAAGGAGGACATATGAAAACACAGATAAAAGCCAAAACGAAAAAAGAAGAGGGGCAAAAAGAAGAAATAAAAAAAGAGCGTAAAGGGAAAAAGCTATTGGTTGAAAAGGAGGAAAATAGAATGAAAAATGAAGCTGCGCATTTAGAGAGGTTGGCGTTGAGTGGAGGCCATGGGGTAGCGGAAAAGAAGGTGCTTCAAAAGAGGGAAGCAAAGGAAACAGTAAAAAACAATACATCAAAAAAAGGAACGAAGACGGTAAAAAGAGTGCCGGCAAAAAAGGGAGCTCAGAAAAGCACTGCTAAAAAGAGCGCACCTAAAAAGCGGACAGTTAAAAAGACAGCTTCAAAGAAAACGACGGTGAAAAAGGCGGCTAAAAAAAGTGTTGCTAAAAAAAGCGCTTCTTTTTCGGTTCCAGACGGATTGCCAGAAGAGGTGGTTGGGGAGCTTCAAACAGCTTTGAAACGAGGCGGCGTCCGGTCGGCTTTGCAAAAAGTTTTAGCGCATCGGAGCTTTGATGCCAGCGTGTATGATTGGGCGAAAAATGCACGGAAGAGTCAATGTCTTCCAAGTGGCGTGCGCTGGAAAACATGGTTGATTCTAGCTGGGCGTGGCTTTGGTAAAACACGCACTGGGGCGGAAACCATTCGGCAGTGGGTGGCATCAGGCCAATATAAGCGGATTGCCTTGGTGGGAAGCACAGAGAAGGATGTGCGCCAGGTGATGATTGAGGGGCCAAGCGGTTTGCTTTCGTGTCATCCACCTGATGACCAGGCACCACGGTATTTTGCCTCGTTAGGTGTGGTGATTTGGCCCAATGGAGCGATTGCAACGGTTTATACTTCGGAAGCCTATGAAAAACTGCGTGGGCCGCAATTTGATGCTGCCTGGGTGGATGAGCTGGCGAAGTTTCGCTTTCCTCAAGAAACATGGGATCAGTTGTCTTTAGCGTTGCGTTTGGGAGAGTATCCCAGAGCGGTGGTGACCACAACTCCGCGGCCGATTCCGTTAATCCGGGATATGTTGAAAGAGACATATGTTAAAACAACACGTGGGAGTACGTTTGAAAATAAAGCCAATTTATCGGCGGCTTTCCTGGCACAAATCAAGCGCTGTTATGGCAATACCCGGATTGGGGCCCAGGAGATCTATGGGAAAATTCTGGCTGATCAAGAAGGAGCCTTATGGCAGCGGAATCTGATCCAGTATGGCATCCCTGAGACGGAAAAAGCCTTTACACGGGTGGTGATTGCTGTGGATCCAGCCACAACCTATGGACCGAATAGTGACGAAACAGGCATTATTGTTGCTGGAATGACGGAGCAAAAAACAGCCTATGTTTTGGCAGATTTAAGTGGACGCTATAAACCAAGCGAATGGGCGGAAAAAATTGTGAAAGCCTACGAGCTGTATGGGGCAGATCGGGTGGTGGCCGAGACCAACCAAGGTGGCAGCATGATCGAACAAGTGATTCGCCATTATGGGGCGGATATTAGCTTTCGGGGTGTGTGTGCGCGTCGCGGTAAACATACGCGGGCAGAACCAGTTGTGGCGCTTTATGAACAAGGGCGTGTGTTTCACCAGAAACCATTTGAAAAACTGGAGGATCAACTGTGTGGGTATGTGCCGGGAGACGGACATAAATCACCGGATCGCTTAGATGCGCTGGTTTGGGCGCTCACGGACCTGGTGATTAGCCCTTGGTATCAAACTCGGGTGTGGTCAGTGTGATTTTTTTTTGGTGCATGACCTGGAGAGAAAGCGTTGGAGCACAGACAGAAGAAACAATGCAGTGAAGGCCCAAAAGGCGATTAGGCGGTAGAATCCTGTTTTTTGTTCGTGGGAGGTCACATAGGCATGGGCGGCTTGGTAGCTTTTTTCTTTTGAAACGAACAGAAGAGATTGGGTGTCTTTTGGGAGCGTTTCAATTTCTTCTTGAGAGAGGAGAGGCTTGTTTTTATAAGGTTCTAAGCTTTTTAGGGCGTCCCAGTCTGTGTTTTGAACGCCTGCCCAGCCAAGGCTTAAGAGGCCAAATAAAAGCATGCCTCCGAAACTGAGGATTAAAGGAAGCTTCAGGGGAAAAAGAAGGGTTTTTGTGAGTGTGCGCATAAGGGCCTCTTACCTTAATGGTGTTTCTTTACATGTAAGAAGTTAGAGAGAGAAAGTCAAGGAAGGGGGATTGACTCAAAACCCTAGGGGATTTTTTCGCCCTTCGGGTCACGCTAGGCGTGCTTTGCAAATCAGCTTGCCGCTTCTTTGCGCGAACCCCTTGAGTGGGGTTCTCATTTTATATTTTTACGACTGTATTATTATGGGTGCAGTTTAAAGAAATCGTTTTAATGCCACGGCTTTTCCTGAGCCAGTTTTAAAATATTTTTCTAACATCATTGCTTTTTCTTGCGTTTCAACGGCGACATAACTTTTTAACTTTGCTGGTAAAAAGCTTTTAGTTGCAGGAACTTTAGCGTCATTATGAGCT